>NZ_JBOZRT010000060.1:0-105059 GCF_050789165.1 Azospirillum sp. | reverse complement strand
GCGGCGCCCCGGCGCTGCGCGGCATGGCGCCGCTGCTGCCCGAGGTGCGCTTCTGCCCGACCGGCGGCCTGAAGGCCGAGAACGTCCGCGAGATCCTGTCGCTGCCCAACGTCTTCGCGCTGGGCGGCACGTGGCTCACTCCGGCCGACGCGGTCAAGGAGCGCCGCTGGGGTGAGATCGAACGGCTAGCGCGCGAAGCGGCGGCGCTGGCCGCGTAGGCCCCCTCCCCATCCCTCCCCCGCTTCGCGGGAGAGGGGGCTGCCGACCAAGCGGCGGAGTTCCCTCTCCCGCGCAAGCGGGGGAGGGTTAGGGAGGGGGCTCCATCTCCTCATACTCCTCCGCCGTCTTCGCCAGCGGCGCGCCGTCCGGCACGAAGCGCAGCGAGATCGAGTTGATGCAGTAGCGCATGCCGGTCGGCGGCGGCCCGTCGGGGAAGACGTGCCCCTGATGGCTGCCGCAGCGGCCGCACAGCGTCTCCACCCGCACCATGCCGTAGCTGGTGTCGCGCTGCAGCGCCACGTGCCCCTCTTCGTAGGGCGCGGTGAAGCTCGGCCAGCCGGTGCCGGATTCGAACTTGGTGCCGGCGCGGAACAGCGGCAGGCCGCAGAGCCGGCAGCAGTAGGTCCCCGGCTCCTTGTTGCCGAGCAACCCGCCGCAGAACGGCGCCTCGGTGCCGTGGCGGAGCAGCACCTCGCGCTCCTCGTCGGTCAGGCGGGATTCCAGGCGCCGGCGCAGATCCGGCGACGGCGGGGTGAGGTCGAAGCCCGAGGGAGAGGTCGTCATCGGCGGAGATTCCTTGCTGCCACGCCCTGGATCTAGGGCATGCCGTCGGCTTCGCCAGCCTTCAGCAGCTCAAGGAAGCGCTCCAGCACCAGATTGGGCTGCGCGCCCGTCTTGGTGACGGCGTGGAACTCCAGGCTGTAGCGGTGCGTGTCCGGCAGCAGCGTGCGCATCGCGCCGCGCTCGACCCACTGCCGGGCGTAGTGGGTGGGCAGGAAGCCGACGTAGCAGCCGGTGATGATCAGGAACGCCACGCCCTCGCGATCCGTGGCGGTGGCCGTGGTGTTCAGCGTCTGCTGCAGGTCCGCCGCCTCCGGCGGCTGCTGCGCCCGGGTCGGCGCGATGGCGTCGGCCGCCTCGACGGCGGCGCGGGTCACCTCCCCCTCCGGCGCGTCGAACAGCGGGTGTCCCCGGCCGCAGTACAGCCGCGATTCCTCGCGGTACAGCGGGAAGCCCGCCAGCCCCGGCAAGGCGCGCCGCGCCGGCACCACGCCGACGTGCAGCCGGCCGTCCAGGACGCCGCGCTCCACCTCGTTGGGCGGGATCATGCGGATGTTCACCCGCACCTCCGGCCCGGCCCGCTTCAGCGCGCGCAGCGCGTTGGTGACGCGCATCTGCGGCAGCGTCACGAGGTTGTCGGTGATGCCGATGTTGAGTTCGCCGCGCAGCCGCCCGTGCGCCGCGTTGATCTCGCTGCGGAAGCTCTCCAGCCCGGCGAGCAGGCGCAGTGTGGCCTCGTAGGCCAGCCGGCCGTCGTCGGTCAGCAGGAACCCCGCCCGGCCGCGCCGGCACAGCCGCAAGCCCAACCGCTTTTCCAGGTCGGCCATGTGCAGGCTGATGGCGGCGCGGCTGATGTTCAGCTCGACCTCGGCGGCGGAGAAGCCCCCGCACTCCACCACCGTGCGAAAGACGCGCAGAAGCCGGACGTCGGTGTCGTTGACCGCCGCCAGCGCGCGGGCCGGTTTGCTCATGATTGTCATTCCAACGTCCGATGCCTCCACCAATCTCGTCATCCCCGCGAAGGCGGGGATCCATACGTTCCACAACCGCGTGCTTTGGCAGTCATGGATCCCGCCTTCGCGGGGATGACGGAGAAAAGGTGCGATGCATTAGGTAAGCACTTGCTTACGTGAAGTTTGAACAGTCCGGATTTAACCGCATCCAAGCGCCGGTGCACACTCCTCTTTTCGAAGGTTGGGAGGGCGGACGGATGGCACCCTGGGACAGCAAGACGGTGACGGACCGAGCGGCGGGGCTGACGGCGGAGGAACTGGAGTCCCATTGGATGCCCTTCACCGCGAACCGCGAGTTCAAGGGCAACCCGCGCATGATCGTGCGCGGCGAGGGCGCCTGGTACTGGGACGCCGAGGGCCGCAAAATCTACGACAGCCTGTCCGGCCTGTGGTGCTGCGGCGCCGGCCATTCACGGCGCGAGATCGCGGAGGCGGTCGCCCGCCAAATGACCGAGCTGGACTACAGCCCGGCCTTCCAGTTCGGCCACCCCCTGGCCTTCAAGCTGGCGCACAAGCTCGCGTCCATGACGCCGGCCGGGCTCGACCACGTGTTCTTCGTCAACTCCGGCTCGGAGGCGACGGATACGTCGCTGAAGATGGCGCGCGCCTACTGGCGTCTGAAGGGCCAACCGGCCAAGACCAAGCTGATCGGCCGCGCCAAGGGCTATCACGGCGTCAATTTCGGCGGCATCAGTCTGGGCGGCATCGGCGCCAACCGCAAGCTGTTCGGCCAGGGCGTCGACGCCGACCATCTGCCGCACACGGTGCTGCCGCAGAACGCCTTCACCCGGGGGATGCCCGACGAGGGCGCCGAGCTGGCCGACGCGCTGGAGGAGCTGGTGGCGCTGCACGACGCCTCCAACATCGCCGCGGTGATCGTCGAGCCGCTGGCCGGCTCGGCCGGCGTGCTGCCGCCGCCCAAGGGCTATCTGCAACGCCTGCGCGCGCTGTGCGACAAGCACAACATCCTGCTGATCTTCGACGAGGTGATCACCGGCTTCGGCCGCATGGGCGCGCGGTTCGGCGCCGACGCCTTCGGCGTGGTGCCGGACATCATGAACGTCGCCAAGGGCCTGACCAACGGCGCGGTGCCGATGGGCGCGGTGGTCGCCAGCCGCGACATCTATAAGACCTTCATGGACAACGGCGGGCCGGAGTACATGGTGGAGTTCCCGCACGGCTACACCTACTCCGCCCACCCCGTCGCCTGCGCCGCCGGCCTCGCCGCGCTGGAACTGTTCGAGCGCGAGAAGCTGTGGGAGAAGGCCGCCGCCCTCGCCCCGCATTTCGAGAACGCCCTGCACGGCCTGAAGGGCCTGAAGCACGTCGCCGACATCCGCAACTACGGCCTCGCCGGCGCGGTGACCATCGCCGCGCTGCCCGGCGAGCCGGCGCGCCGGCCGTACGAGATCGCCATGAAGTGCTGGAAGGCCGGGTTCTACGTCCGCTACGGCGGCGACACGCTGCAGTTCGGCCCGCACTTCATAGCCGAGCCGGCGGAGCTGGACGCGCTGATGAACGCCGTCGCCGACGCCATCCAGGCGACCGCCTGACACCACGACGCGACGCAAAGGCCCGGCCTCTCGGCCGGGCCTTTCCTGTTGACGGGAGCCGATCCCCGGTGTGCGGTGTTGAGCGCTGCATCCGCCGCTTGAGGGAGCCTTTCGCGTGAGCACCGGGTTGATCGCACTGCTTGACGACGTCGCCGGACTGGCGAAGGTCGCCGCCGCCTCGCTGGACGACACCGCCGCGCACGTTTCCAAGGCCGGGATCAAGGCGGCGGGAATCGTGGTGGACGACACCGCCGTGACCCCGCGCTACGTGGTGGGCTTCACCGCCGACCGCGAGCTGCCGATCATCGCCAAGATCACCGTCGGCTCGCTGAAGAACAAGCTGCTGTACCTGTTGCCGGCGGCGCTGCTGCTCAGCCTGTTCGCGCCCTGGGCGATCACGCCGCTGCTGATGGCCGGCGGCGCCTTCCTCTGCTACGAGGGGGCGGAGAAGGTCTACGAGGCGCTGTGGCCGCACGCCGAGCCGCATGGCTCCGGCGGCGCCCTGCCCGAGCCGAAGGCCGACGCCAAGCGGCTGGAGGACGAGAAGGTCAACGGCGCCATTCAGACCGACCTGATCCTGTCGGCCGAGATCATGGCGATCACCCTGTCGACGGTGGCCGCCGACACAAGCTCGTTCTGGGAGCAGGCGATCATCCTCGCCATCGTCGGCATCGGCATCACGCTGGTGGTCTACGGCACGGTGGCGCTGATCGTGAAGGCGGACGACGCCGGCGTGGCGCTGGCGCGCTACCCGATGACACGGCCCGTCGGCCGCGCCCTGGTCGTCGGCATGCCCTGGTTCCTCAAGGCGCTGAGCGTGGTCGGCACCGCGGCGATGCTGTGGGTCGGCGGCGGCATCATCATCCACGGGCTGGAGGCCTTCGGCCTGCCGATGATCGGCCACGCCATCCACGAGGTTGCCGCCGCTGCCGGCCACGCCGTGCCGGCGGCCGGCGGCGTGGTGGAGTGGTTCGCCTCGGCCGCCGGGTCGGGCGTCTTCGGGCTGGCGGTGGGCGCGCTGCTCATCCCGCTGGTGCACAACGTTGCGCAGCCGGTGCTGGCGAAGCTGCGGAGTTAATGCCCGCCGGGCAGCACGATCACCGTGCGCCGCGGCAGCGTCGTGCGCGAGAACAGGGCGCTGGGCGACGAGCGCATCTCCACCGTGTAGGTCGGCCGCATCATGTCGAGGAAGCGGGCGAGGCGCTGCTCGCTGAACCAGTGCATGGGGATGACCACCGCCGGGCCGATCTGGCCGATGACCCGCTGCATGACCTCCTGCGCAATGGTGAAGGAGCCGTCGACCGGCACCATCAGCACGTCGATCATCCCCAGTTCCTTCAGGTGCAGGTCCGTCAGGTCGTGGTGCAGGTGGCCGAGGTGGGCGATGCACAGGCCCGCCGCCTCGAACACGAAGATGGAGTTGCCGGCCACCCGCGTGCCGGCGAAGTCGCGCACATTGGTCGGCACGTTGCGCACGCGCAGATCCTTCACCTCGATGTCGTGCTGCGCCATGCCGCCGCCGGGATCCCAGCCGCGCAGCACATAGCGCACGTTGGGGTCGGGAAAGTCGGTGTAGTGGGTGACGTGCGCGTTGTTCATGGTGACCACGTCCGGGGTCGCCGGCGGGCGGAACAGGTCGTTGTAGTCGGTCACCGCGCTGACGCCGCCCGGCGTCTCGATCAGGAAGCTGGCGTGGCCGAGGAAGCTGACCCGCACCGTCCCGGCCGACGGCGCCTGCGCCACGCGCAGGCTCGCCAGCTCGAGTCCGGAGCGCGGCAGGCCCGCGACCGGCAGGCAATCGGCGAGAGCCGGCGCGCCGAACAGCAGGAGCAGCAGAACCGACAGGACCTTGGCCATGAAGGGCACCTCCGCAGTTCGGACAGCCGCGGACAGTGATCTAAGCGCGCAAAGCGTCCGGTCGAGGGGCCGCGGCGGTTGACCCCGGCGCCCCGCGACCCGATTTTGTGGGCGTGCGACAAGGAGAGTACCGCGTGACCATCCAACTGACGACGCTGAGCAACGGCTTCCGCATCCTGACCGACCACCTGCCCCACCTGGGCACCATCACCAGCGGCCTGTGGGTCGGCGTCGGCGCCCGCAACGAGCGGCCGGAGATCAACGGCATCTCCCATTTCCTGGAGCACATGATCTTCAAGGGCACAGGGAGCCGCGACGCGCTGGCCATCGCGCTGGAGATCGAGAACCGCGGCGGCGAGTTCAACGCCTACACCGACTACGACGTCACCGCCTACTACACCCAGATGGCGGCCAAGCACGTCCAGGTGTCGTGCGAGATCATCGGCGACATCGTGCTGAACTCCACCTTCCCGCAGGACGAGGTGGAGAAGGAGCGCGGCGTAGTGATCCAGGAGATCGGTCGCTACGCCGACGAGCCGGAGGACGTCGCCTACGAGGCGCTGCGCCGCACCGCGTTCGAGGGGCAGGCGCTCGGCCGGCCGATCCTGGGCCCGCGCGAGAACGTCGCCGGCTTCGGGCGCGAGCACCTGTTCGACTACGTCGCCCGCTACGATCCCCGGCGCATGGTCTACGTGGTGTCGGGCAACGTCGACCACGACACGGTGGTGCGCCGGATCGGGGCGATGTTCGGCCACCTCCGGGCCACGGACGAGCCGTTCCACGAGCCGGTCGCCAGCCGCGGCGGCGCCGCGCTGCTGAAGCGCGACGCCGAGCAGGTGCACTTCATGGCCGCCTTCCCCGGCGTCGGCACCGAGGATCCGGGCAGCTACGCACTGCGCCACCTCGCCAACATCCTGGGCGGCGGCATGACCTCGCGCCTGTTCCAGGAGATCCGCGAGAAGCGCGGGCTGGTCTACTCGGTCTACGCCTCGCCGCTGCAGTACGTGGACGGCGGAGCGCTGAGCTTCTACGCCGGCACCGGCCCGGAGGAGGCGGAGGAACTGGTCCCCGTCTTCTTCGAGGAGCTGCGCAAGGTCCGCGACGGGGTCACCGCGGCGGAGCTGGGGCGCTCGAAGGAGCAGCTGCGCTTCTCGGTCGGCAAGTCGCTGGAGTCGACCATGCGGCGCGCCGACCGGTTCGCCCGCACCCTGCTGCGCACCGGCGAGGTCCGCAGCATCGAGCAGATCTTCGCGCGCATCGACGCGGTGACGCCGGACGACGTGGCGGCCATGGCCAGCCGGGTCTTCTCCGGGCCGATGGCGGTGTCCGCGGTCGGCGTTCTCGACCGGCTGCCGCCGTACGAGGCCATGCAAGGGATGCTGGAGGCGGCATGACGCCCGACGCGCAACCGCCCGCCGAGGCCGAGGGCGAGGCCTCGGACGAGCTCGGCAAAACCGAATACCACGTCAACTACCGCGGCCCCACCTACCTGAACGACGTCTGGTACCTGTGCGGGGCCTTCGACAGCCTCGCCGAGGCGCGCGCGTGCTTCGCCGCGCGCCTCACCGCCGACCTCACGGCCGGCAACCAGGTCGGCTGCGAATGGCGGCTGGTCGGCGTGCGCGACGCGGTGATCGTCGAGGTGCACGACCATGTCCGCCTCGCCGCCAAGGGTCCGCCGACGGTGCTGGAGGATCGGCGCTGAGACAAAGCGCGCGTATGGCGGGTGACTGTCGAGTTTCGGGTGGCGGCATGGTATGACTTGACCCGGTACTTTCGGAATAGCTCCAACCCATGCCCTCCTTCCTCGCCCGGCGCCTGCGGTTGAACAGCCTGCGCATGCACCTCGCCGCCCTGGTGCTGGCGGCGCTCGCGCTGCCCTTCGCCGCGGCGGTCTGGTACGTGGAGCGGAGCATCGATGCCAGGGTCCGCGAGGCCAAGGATCTGGCGCGCGAACTGACGCACGGCGGCGTCCGGAAGCAGGAGGAGGTCATCCGGGACGCCCGGAGCCTGCTCGCGGTGCTGGCCATGGTCCCGGCGATCAACGGCGCCGAGGACGACGTCGACGAATGCGTCAGCATTTCGAAGACGATGCCGAAGCTGCACCCCTGGTCGACCGGCGTCTGGGCGACCGACCTGGACGGCCGGATCATCTGCGACACCAGCGGCCCCGGCAACGGCATCAGCCTCGGCGACCGCCCCTACTTCCGCCGCGCCGTCGAGACCGGCGACTTCGTGGTCAGCGACTACATCGTCGGCAAGCGCTCGGGCAAGGCGGTCATCATCGCCGCCCAGCCCTTCACCGCGCCCAACGGGGCGCGCCGGGTGCTGGGCGTGTCCATCGATCTTGTCTGGCTGAGCGACGTGCTGCGGCGCGTGAAGCATCCCGAGGCGCGCGTCGCGCTGCTGGACAGCGCCGGCACCATCCTGGCCCGCCATCCGGATCCGGAGGGATGGGCGGGACGGAACATCGGCACCTGGCCGACGGTTCAGGCCCTCCTGACGGGGGACGACGGTCTGGTCGAAGGGAACAGCGCCGACGGCGTGCGCCGCATCTGGAGCGCCCAGAAGATCGCCGGCACCGACGCGCGCCTGATGGTCGGCCTGCCGCTGGACCCGATCCTCGCCGAGGGGCGGCAGGATCTGGTGCGCAGCCTGGCGCTGCTCGGCGTCGCCGCGCTGGCCGCCTTCGGCATGGCGTGGGCGGTGGCGCACTTCTCCGTGCTGCGCTGGATGAGCCGGCTGGGCCGCGCCGCCGAACGGATCGGCGCCGGCGACGCCGACGTGCCGCTCGACGTCGGGCCGGCCCCGGACGAGATCGGCTCGCTCGCCCGCTCGATGCGGCGGATGTCGGAGCAGCTGGCCGAGCGCGAGCGCGACCTGCGCCTGTCCAAGGAGCAGGCGGAGGCGGCGACCCGCGCCAAGTCCGACTTCCTGGCGGCGATGAGCCACGAGATCCGCACGCCGCTCAACGGCGTCATCGGCTTCGCCGACCTGCTGCTCGACGGCCCGCTCAACGAGGAGCAGCGCCGCTACGTCACCCTGCAGCGCGAGGCCGGGCGCGGCCTGCTGGCGATCATCAACGACATCCTCGACCAGTCGAAGATGGAGGCCGGGCAGGTCAAGCTGGAGGAGCGCGGCTTCGACCTCGGCCGCATGCTCAGCGACTGCCGCGACCTGATGTCGAACGCGGCGTCGGGCAAGGGCCTGCTGCTGCACATGGTGCTGGCCGATGACCTGCCGCGCCTCGTGCGCGGCGACGAGGCGCGCATCCGGCAGGTGCTGCTGAACCTGCTGGGCAACGCCATCAAGTTCACGGCGGAGGGCAGCGTGCGGCTCTCCGCCAGCGTCGCGGTGCCGGACGCGGAGCGCCCGATCCTGCGCTTCGCGGTCGCCGACACCGGCCCCGGTGTCACGGAGGAGGACCAGCCGCGGCTGTTCCAGCGTTTCAGCCAGGGCGGCCGGGTCAGCATGCGGCGCTACGGCGGCACCGGCCTCGGGCTGGTGATCAGCAAGCAGCTGACCGAGATGATGGGGGGCCGCATCGGCTTCGAGAGCCAGCCGGGCCGGGGCAGCAGCTTCTGGTTCGAGCTGCCGCTCGCCCGCGAGACCGCCATGGTCGAGGACCGCAAGGCCGCCGGCCTCTCCGGCATCGTGCCGGCCGGACGCCCGACGCGCATCCTGCTGGCCGAAGACGTGCCGATGAACCAGATCGTCACCTCCTCCCTGCTGAAGAAGGCCGGACACACGGTGGAGATCGTCGAGGACGGCGCCGCGGCGCTGGCCGCGCTGCGCGACGGCGACTACGACCTCGTGCTGATGGACCTGCAGATGCCGGTGATGGACGGGCTGGAGGCGGCGGCGGCGATCCGCCGGCTGCCGGACGGGAAGGCCGCGGTCCCGATCATCGCGCTGACCGCCAATGCCCTGTCGGAGCAGCTGCGCGCCTGCCTCGACGCCGGCATGAACGACCACGTCACCAAGCCGGTCGACCCGGCGACGCTGCTCGCCACCATCCATCGCTGGACCGGCGGCAACCGCTCCGTCAAGGCCCCGCCGGCGGTCGAGGAGGCGCCGGTTCTCAGGCGTGCCGCGCTGCGCGCGCTGGCCGAGGGCATCGGCGAGGCCGCGCTGCCCGGCTTCGTCCGCGATACCATGGACGAAGTCGACCGGCGCGTCGCCCGGCTCGCCGACACCGGGAACCGCGCCCAGGTCGCCTTCGAGGCGCACACGCTGGTCTCGCTGGCCGGCAACATCGGCTTGGCCGCGCTGTCGGCGCGTTGCCGCCTGCTGCAACGCGCGGCGCAGAGCCCCGACGCCGACCTGGACCCACCGGTGCGCGCCGTGCACGAGGCCCTGGCCGAAGCACGCGCCGCGCTGGAAGGCGTGGCCGCCTGACGCGTTACGGCGCGCCCATGCAGTTCTGCACGATGCTGCCGCAGTCCGGCAGGCTGGCGCCGGCCGGGTAGTTGACCTGCCGCACCACGTCGTTCTGCAGGACGAAGGTCGCCTCGCAATAGCCCCCGGACCCGCCGCCGAACAGCGGAAACCCCAGCCCCAGGCCGAGCCCGACGTTGCCGCTGCCGCCGCCGATGCCGATGCCGGCCGACGGCCCGCCGCCGTAGCCCGAGCCGTGGACGTAGGTGTAGTACTCGCGCCCCTCGGCCGCCGCCTGCCGCGCCGGAACGCCGGCGCAGGACAGCAGCCGGCTCTTCGGCATGCCGACCAGCCCGGTCTGCGCCTGCTGCGCCATCTGCGTCCGCGTCCCGTCGGCGCAGCCGGCCAGCATCACCACGCCGGCCAGCGCCGCGCCCGCCGCCAATGCCTTGCCCATACTCCCTCCGATAGACATCCATCCTGGAGAACCCCGGCGGGGGCGCCGGGTTCCCGCCACTTTGCCGTGGCCGGGCTGTTGACGGTTGTGGGGCATCACGCCCCGGGGAGGACTTCCATGCGAACCGACCTCATCGCCGCCACCGCGGCGCTCGCCCTCATCGCCGGCGGCGCCCAGGCCCAGACCAACACCGCCCAGCCCGACACCGCCCAGCCCGACGCCGCCCGGACGGACGCGACGACCGCGCCGGCCAGCCCGGCCGTGGGCGAGACCAGCCAGAGCTTCGGCGTCCTGCATCCCGAGAACTTCCTGGAGAAGAGCGTCATGACCACCGACGGTCAGATGGCCGGCACGGTGGAGGACGTGTTGCTTGGCCCGGACGGGCAGCCGCTGCGGCTGATCGTCTCCACCGGATCCGGCGGCAAGGACGTGTCCATCGAGCTGTCGCGGGTCGAGGTGCGCTCGGACAGCGACGCGCTGTTCGTCTCCGGCCTGACGCGCGAGGAGGTGCAGACGCTGCCCGCCTTCGAGGGCGACGCCGCCATGACCTCGCTGAACGCCACGCGGCCGAAATGAGGCCGGGGCCGGCATGAGGATGGGAAAGTGAGGGCGGCTGTGGGGTGGCTCACATCGGGCCGAAGGCTGGCGGCTTAGGGTCCGGCCATCCGCAACGCACCGGGGCCGCGCGCCTCGGACCCGAGCCAAGGAGAACCTCATGATCCGCACCCCGCTGCTCGCCGGCTTCGCGACCCTCGCCCTGCTGTCGGCTCCGGCCATGGCGCAGAACATCAACCAGGGCAGGGCCCCCGCCCTGACGCCGCGCGCGATGCCGATGGCGCCCGGCTTCGGCGGCTTGGCCAGCACCAACGTCAGCAACGCCACCAACCTCGCCGCCGGCATCGGCAACTCGGCGCAGCAGCGGGTGACCGGGGTGCAGGGCGGCGGGCCGGGGTCGCTGGTCAGCACCAACGTCGGGACCGCCACCAACGTGGCCGCGGGGATCGGCAACAGCGCCGGGCAGAGCGTCGGCGGCATCCAGGGCAACGGCGTGCGCGTCGGCCTGAACTTCACCGGCCGCGGCCCGCTGGTCAGCACCGACGTGCTGGTCGGCACCAACGTCGCCGCCGGCATCGGCAACAGCGCCGGGCAGGGAATCCTGGCCAAGCAGCGCTGATCCCGACGCACCCAATCACGGCCGGCATCGCGGGAGCGGTGCCGGCCGATTCCGTTCGGGTGGAACACGTGACCACTCCCCTGCTCCGCAGGCCACGGGGTGCTGGGGAGGGAGCGCCGGCGCTCCGGGGAACCATCCCGATCGGCTTCGGTTCATCACCTGCACATGCTGCAGAGCACAACGAGCTGCGCTGCGCAGTCCTGATCGTTCCAAGCCGAAAGCCGTTGGAGGCCGATGTGAGCCGAGTTCACCCCCCCTCCTCCGAGGTCGCCACGTCGGTGAAGCGATCCCGTACGCTGCCAGGGGCCGGAACCCTGCTGGCCGCCTCCGCAGCAGCCTTGGCGGCGGCAGCCGTCGTCAACACCTACCGGGCGCGCAAGGCCGAACGCGAGCACCCGCCGGGCGGGCGGTTCGTCACGGCGGGTGGCGTGCGGCTCCATTACTTCGAAGCGGGCGAGGGGCCGCCGGTCGTCCTCATCCACGGCAATGCCGTGGTCGCCGAGGACTTCCTGATCAGCGGCGTGTTCGACCGCGTCGCGGTGCGCCACCGCGTCATCGCCTTCGACCGGCCGGGATACGGATACAGCGAGCGACCGCGTGGTTCCTCGTGGACGGCGGCCCAGCAGGCCGATCTCCTGTGGGAGGTGTGCCGGCGCCTCGGCATCGAGCACCCGGTGGTCGCCGGCCATTCCTGGGGCACGCTGGTCGCTCTGGAGATGGCGCTGAGGCAGCCCGATGGGGTGAAAGGCTTGGTCCTGCTGGCGGGCTATTACGCCGCCACGCTGCGGTATGACGTCTCGTTGGCCGTCCCGTCGGCGATCCCCCTGGTCGGTGATGTCCTGCGGTACACGCTCTCCCCCCTCGTCGGAACCGCGCTGCTGCCGCTGGACTACAAGGCGGTGTTCGCCCCGCGCCCCGTGCCGGCGTCCTTCCTGCGGCGCTTCCCCGGCGAACTCCTGGTTCGCCCGTCGCAGATCAGGGCGGAGTCGCAGGACGGCGTCACGATGATGCAGGCCGCGCGGGCGCTGCGGGATCGGCTGCCCCACCTGCACCAGCCCGTGGTCATCATGACCGGAACCGAGGACCGCATCGTCGATCACGAGAGCCATTCGGTCTGGCTCCACCGGCGGCTCCCCAACAGCGAGCTCCATGTGCTCCCGGGCGTGGGGCACATGGTCCATTACGCGGCGCCCGGACGGGTGGCCGAGGCCATCGAGACGGTGGCGGCCGTGGGGTCGGGCGCCAAGCCTGCCCAGCACGCGGCACCGGCATGACGGCGGACGGCGCCCGCGACCGCCGGATGCCGACGGGGCGGGCGGCGTTGCGCGCTCAGCAGCGCCACTGGCCCTCCAGGCTGTAGCCCCGGCCATAGGCCATGCGCAGGGGCAGCGTCTCGCCGCAGACCTCCCGAATCTTGGATCGAAGCCGCCGGACCAGGGAGTCGAGATTGCGCAGGGACCAGCCCGGCAGCCGCTCCATGCCGGCGGCGATCTGCTCGCGGGTCATTGGTTCGCCGCGCCGGTCGAGCAGGGTCAACAGGAATGCGTGCTCGCTGACGGTCAGCACGACCCGCGCGCCGCCCGGCGTTTGCAGCACCGGGCTGGCCGACGTCAAGGTCCAGGCCCCGTCGGAAGAGGCTGGGCCGGTGGGCGCCGGGCCCGGGTCCGCGGATCCGGCGGCGACGGGCGGCGCGGCGGACGCCGGTGCCTGCGGCAGGCGGCGCAGGACGCTGCGGATGGTGGCGTCGATCTCCAGCAGGTCGGCGTCCTTGACCAGATAGGCGTCAGCCCCGCTATCCAGCCCGGTGACACGGTCGGCGACGGTTCCCCGGCAGGTCAGCACGATGATGCCGATATCCAGCCCGGCCTGGCTGCGCAGGCGGCGCGCCAGGGTAAGCCCGTTGCCGTCCGGCAGGTTGACGTCCAGCAGCAGGACCTGGACATCCCGCGCGGCCAGCCGCGCGTGATGAGGAACTCCACCAGCGTGTCGCGCAGGAAAGCCTCGTCCTCCACCACCAGGATGGCCGGTGCGCCGTCCGCGTTCATACCCGTCTTCCCCTCGCTCATGGCTGGATGCCTCTCCCCAACCGGATGGTGACCGTGGTGCCTGCGCCCTGGCGGCTGTGCAGGACGATGGTGCCGTTCTGAAGCCCGATCAACTGCCGCGCCGTGCTCAGGCCCAGCCCGGTTCCCGGCGTGCCGGTGGCGTTGGTCGCCCGGAAGAAGCGCGAGCCGACCAGTTCCAGCTCCTCCGCCGGAACGCCGATGCCGTGGTCGGTGACGCTCAGCAGCAGGTCGGGCCCGTCCAGCCGCGCCTCCAGCTCGATGGTGCTGTCGGGCGGCGAGTACTTGCAGGCGTTGTCCAGGATGTTGTCGAGCACGATGGACAGCAGGCGCCCGTCCGCCTCGCAGACCAGGTCGTCGCCGGACAGGCGCAGGCGCGCCGTGCGGGGCGGTTCCCGCGCGTCGAGCAGCGCCAGCGCCCGCTTCAGCAGCGGCGCCACGGGCGTCGGCCGCATCTCCACCGGCAGCCGCCCGGCCTCCAGGGCGGCGTCGGCCAGGAAGCTGTCGACGACGCGGCGCAACCGCCGGACGGCATCGCGCACGGTGTCGAGCCGCTTGGCCGTGCGCTCGTCCTGGCCGGCGGCGGCCTCGACGTCGAACTGCAGCATCTGCGCGGCCCGGTCGATCATGGCCAGCGGGGTCTTGAACTCGTGCGCGGTGGTGGAGATCAGCTGACGCTGCTCCTGCATGCGGACACGCTCCAGCGCCAGCGACTCCTCCGCCTGGTTGCGCGCCGTAAGCAGCGCGAACTCCAGCTTGCGGCGGGTGGTGATGTCGTTGATGCCGACCATCAGCGCATCCTCGCCCTTGAAGGCGATGCGCGCCGCCGACAGCGCCCCCCACAGGGGCGCGGCATGGCCGGTCAGGATGCGGGTTTCCAGGTCCTGCACGATTTCCTGTATCCGCAGCGCCCCGTCCAGCCGGGACAGGTCGGACGCCGGCAGCAGGCGGTCGAGCGACAACTGCCCCAGAATCTCCGCCACCGGCCGGCCCAGCAGGGCGGCGGCGCGCTCGTTGGCGAAGACGATGGCGCCGCGGGCCGGGATGGCGACCAGCAGCGGGACCGGCGCGGCGGTGATCAGCGTCTCGAACAGGGCCTCGCTCTTCTGCAGGGCCTGTTCGGTCCGCCGCCGCCCGACCTCCGCCTCCGACAGGGCGGCGCTGGCCTCGGCCAGCGCGCGGGACTGGACGGCGATGCGGGTTTCCAGTTCGCGCTCGTGGCGCAGGGCGGCGTCCAGGGCGGTCTGCTTGGCCTCCAGCGTGACGCGCGCGTCCATGTTCAGACGGTCGAGCAGACCGACGGCGAGGATCACCGCGTTCAGCAGCGAGGCGATGACGTAGACGTGGTCGGCCAGCAGCCCCGGCTCGATCAGCCCGGCGTTGCGCAGGGTGACCACGACGAGACCGAAGGGATGGGCGGTGAAGGCGAGCGCGTACAGCCACGCCGGACGGAACCCCCGCATCGCCAGACGCGCCGACAGCCCCACCGCCAGCAGGCCGAGCAGCACGCCCACCCAGTTCACCAGCAGCGCGACCTGCGGAAAGTAGCCGGCCAGCGTCGCCAGCAGGCATCCCACCCCCACCCAGGTCGCCAGCGCGTAGAAGCGCGCGAACCAGGGGTGGTTGCGCCGCAGATAGAGGAGGCGCGAGATGAAGACGCTGCCCACCGGCAGCGCGACGACGATCGACGTCTCCACCACCCAGGTCGGAATCCATCCCCCGGCGGGGAACAGGAACTCGCGCGCGTAGCCGAAGATGGCGAAGAACGAGATGCCGTTGGACGCCATCCAGCCGCAGTAGGAGGCGTACAGGACGTCGCGCAGCCGGGTGTAGTAGATGATGTTCAGGGTGATGATCAGGTAGATCGCCAGGATACCGCCGGCGAACAGGGCGTGCCCGGCGGCGGCGTGGGCGAAACGCTCGGGCGGGTAGAAGACCGGCTCCGCCGACAGCGTGCTGGCGCTGCGCAGGCGCAGGTAGAGCGTCGTCTCCTGCCCGCCGGCCAGGGCCAGCGGGAACACCGGCAGCCGGTAGGGCACGGCGGCCTCCGCCAGGGGCCGGGTGTCGCCGCCCTCGTGCAGCCGCCAGCCGCCCTGCCCGTCCGGGACGAAGAGCGCCACGGAATCGACGAAGGGCTGGGCGGCGGCCAGCCACCACGTGGCGGTGATCGCCGGCCGCACCGTCAGCCGGACCCAGGCGGTGGCGCTGGTGTAGCCCGCCCGGACGTTGCCGGCCACCGGCACGAAGGCGTCGCGCCAGCGCTCGCCGGCCACCTCGTCGATGTCCAGCCGGCCGGTCGGGTCGATCAGCACCGACAGGTGGTCGGCGGCGGCCACGGGATCGTTTCCCAACGCAAGGACACGGTCGGCGCGCGCCGGGGTTCCGGCGAGCAGCAGGACGGTCGCCAGCACCAGAACCATCCACCATCGGAGACGGACCCGGCAGCCGTCGGTCATTGGAACCCTTGGCGCTCCGGTTCGCGCCCGCACCGGCAGCGGGGAAGCTGACACCATTCGTTTCCGCTTCGGACTATTCCCAACTCTCACGATCCGCAAAGTCGTGTCAGCTTCCCGTCAGAATTCGGTCATATTCTTGGACCGTGATAGAATTCGTAATAATACCATGCCGAATTTTGTTCGGTGACGGAATAATATCCACACTTATTGCCTTTTCAACGTAACGGCGTGCTTGAATGTATCGCGCCGCCGCCCCCGCGCCCGCCCTTCGCCTCCAGCGGCGGTTGCGTCAGGGCCGGCGCAGGAAGACGGTGTTGACGGCGTCGGCGTAGCACGCCTCGTACCCGCGCTCGCCGATGTGGCGGCGCACGGCGGCGTGCCGGTCGGCCACGCCCGGCACCCCCTGGTACGCCGGGTTGCGGTCGTGCAGTTCGACGATGAGCATCCGCGGGCGCCAGACCTCCAGGTCGAAGCCGTCGAACACGGCGTCCTCGCCGCCTTCCACATCGACCACCAGCAGCTCGAACCCCGGGGCGAGCCGGTGCTCGCGCAGCACCGCGTCCAGCGGTCGCACGGGCACGGTCAGCCGCTTGCCGCTGAACACCCCCGTGTCCCAGCCGCGCATCCGGTACAACGCCATCTGCTCACCGGACAGCGTCGACAGCGCGTCGCCGACCGACAGCACGGCCTCGCCGGCCTCGGCGCCGGCGGCGCAGGCGACCACCCGGACATCGGGGTTGTGGCGGTGCCGCCGGGCGCAGGCCGCCGCGAAGGCCGGCACCGGCTCGATGTACAGCCCGCGCCAGCCGATGTCGGCCAGGAACACGGTGTTGCTGTACGTCTCGCCGTCGAAGGCCCCGACCTCCACGAAGGTGCCGTCTCCGCGCTCGCCGAACACGCGGCGGTAGATCCCGTCCAGGTCGGGAATCTGGCAGGACGGCGGCGGCGTGTAGAACGGTGACGCCCGCTGCGGTGGAACCGGCGGCGTGGCCGTGGCGGCGGGCCGGGGGAGAGGCGGCGGTTCCGCCCCCTCTTCCGGCCGCCCGGCGCACCAGCCCCGCCAGACCCGGCGCAGGGCGTCCTCCAGGCCGCGCACGAACGCGGCGGGGTTGCCCAGCGTCGAGTTGGCGAACCGCGCCCGCATCCCGGCGCGCAGGTCCGGCAGGTCCATCCGCCCGGCCAGCGCGCAGGCCAGCCGCACGTAGCCCTCCACGTCGCCAGCGACCAGCTCGGGCAGGCCGAGCTGCTCCAGCAGGCTCGCCGACATGCGCGACGCCGGGCGGTCGCCGCGCACCGCAACCACCGGCACGCCCATCCACAGCGCCTCGCAGGTGGTCGTCGTGCCGTTGTAGGGGAAGGCGTCCAGCGCGATGTCGACGCGGTTGTAGAGCCCGAGGTGGGCGCGGGTGGTGCCGACCCGGCCGCGCAGGTCCACCCGATCCGCCGCCACCCCGGCGACCGCCAGCATGGCGCGGACCCGGTCCCGCACGGCGGCGTCGGCGAACTGCTGCGCCTTGAGCAGCAGGCGCGACCGCGGAATCCGGCGCAGGATCTCCCCCCACGCGGCGATGGTCTCGGGAGACAGCTTCGGCACGTCGTGGAAGGCGCCGAACGTCACGTGGCCGGCCTCCAGCATCGGCGGCGGGACCAGATCGGGAGCGTCGTCGGGCGGGCGGTAGCAGTGGAACCCGCCCGGCAGGCGCACCGGCTCCTCGCTGGCGAAACGCTCGCCCGCCGGGCAGGCCACGGCGTCGGTGATCTTGCCGGCGATCTCCGTCAGCCCCGTGCTCTCCGGATAGCCGAGCCAGGTGAGCTGCACCGGAGCCGGCTTGAGGGCGAACAGGTCCAGCCGGTTGCCGGCGGTGTGACCGGACAGGTCGATCAGGATGTCGATGCCGTCCTCGCGCACGAGCTGCGCCGCCGCCGCGCCGTCCAGGCCGCGGATCGGTCGCCACAGGTCGGCCGACGCCTGCAGGCGGCCGGTGGTGGCGTCGCGGTGCGGCGAGTTGTCGTAGCACACCACCTCGATGCGTCCGCGGTCGTGGGCGGCGAGCACCGGCTCGAGGAAATAGGCGACGGAATGGGTGCGGAAGTCGGCCGACACGTAGCCGACGCGCAGGCGCTTGTCCGGATCGGCGCGGTTGGTGTGGGCGGCGGCAGCGGCGCCGGCGCCGTGGCGCGCGCCCCAGGCGCGGTGCTCCGCGTCGAGGTCGGCGCGCGGAATCCCCGGCGACTGGCAGAGCGCCAGCAGCAGGTTGCTGCGCGCCTCCATCAGGTCGGGAGCCATGGCGAGGCACCAGCGGTCGGCCTCCACCGCCTCGGCCAGCCGCCCGCAGTCGACCAGCACCGCGCCGAGGCTGAGGGTCGCCTGCGGAAAATCGCGACGCAGCCCCAGGGCGCGTTCCTGGCACAGCACGGCCTCGGTCGGGCGGGCCAGGATCTTCAGCAGCGCGCCGCGGGCCTGATGGGCCTCGGCATGGTTGGGATCGAGCCGGGTTATGGTGTGGAAGACATCCTCGGCCTCCACCCAACGCCCGAGGTCCGACAGCGTGATGCCCAGGGCGAAGGCGGCCGGCAGATATTGCGGATGGCGGGCCAGCACCTGACGCAGCAACGCCTCCGCCTCACCCAGGCGGCCCTGGAGGGCGCGGGTCCGGGCGAGTTCGACCGCCAGGTCGGGCGCGGCGTCCGCCCGGGCGGCGAGCGCCGCCAGGATGGCCTCCGCCTCGCGCACGCGGCCCGCCGCGCGCAGGGCGAGGCCGAGGTTGTGCCGGATGTCGGTTCGGTCGGGCTCGGTCCGCAGGGCGGCCTCGTACGCGGCGACGGCGGCGTCGGGACGGCCCGCCATCTGCCGGGCGTTGCCCAGTGTCAACAAGGCTTCCGGATGGCCGGGCACGCACTGCAGCGCGCGTTCGAGCACCGCCTCCGCCTCGCCCCAGCGTCCGCCCTCCGCAAGGGCACGCCCGAAGTTCATCAGGACGTCGCCCCGGCCCGGCGCCAGCGCCAGGGCGCGGCGCAGGCACGCCAGCCCCGGCCCCGCCGCCCCGTCCAGAAGGTAGGCCAGGGCCAGCAGGTGCCACGCCTCCGCCTCCTCGGGCGCGGTGCCGAGCACGCGGCGGCATTCCTCCGCCGCCTGCGCCCGCGCACCGGCTTGGTGTGCCCGCAGGGCGGCGGCGAGGCCGGCGGCCACGACGGGGTCGGCCGGGGGGCGGGGCTGGTTCGGCGGCGTCATGGCAGGACCGTGCTCAGAAGGCGGCGGTGAGGCCGATGTGCGGCCGGGTGCCGCGCTTGTCCTCGCCCGGCGCCTTGGTCAGCGCCCAGCCGTAGTCGAAGCGCAGCGACAGGTACGGTGCCAGCGCATAGCGCAGCCCGACGCCGGCGCCGGACAGCCGCGCCGAACGCGGGACGCCGTTGCCGGCGTTGCGGTTCCACGCAGCGCCGTAGTCCCAGAACGCCAGCACCTGCGCCGCATCCTCCTGGCCCAGCACGCCGAACTCCGGCGAACGCAGCTCGTTGGAGATCAGCACGCCCTGGTCGCCGTTGACCACGCGCTCGTCGTAGCCGCGCACGCTGGTGCCGCCGCCGAAGCCCAGCTGTTCAGTCGCCAGCAGCGGCCGGTCGGCCATCTGCCCCTGCACCCGCACCGACCACGACAGCCCCTCCGGCAGCCGCGTCAGGCGCTCCAGCGTCAGCCGCCCGTAGTGGTAGCGCGCCTCCGCCCCGCTGCGCTGCAGCTGGAACGCGGTCGAGCTGTTCTTGTCGTCGAAGCCGCCGGGGCTGACGAACAGGGAGAGCCCCGCCGCCGTGCTGCCCCACGCGTCGGGCCGCACCGCGCTGTAGCCGAGCATCCACTGCGCCACGTCGGCCGCGGAGCGCGCCACCGAGGTGCCGCCGAAGGCGAGGTCGCTGTTGGTCCGCTTCCAGTCGAAGCCGCCCTGCACCTCGTGCTCCAGCCCCCACAGCGCCGGCAGCGGCACGCCGTAGCGCACCGAGGCCTGCGAGGAGCGGCCGAGCTGGGTGAAGGAATCCTCCAGGTCCGGCCGCGTCTCGGAATAGCTGCCGAACACGGTCAGCGTGTGCCGCCAGGGCAGCGGCGCGAAGTAGCTGCCGGAATGGCTGGCCGAGCGCGCCCGCTCCAGGCCCTTCAGGCCGTCGCGCCATGCCCCGGGGCTCGCGGTGAACTGGTAGGAGAGCTGGTGGTCGAGCCAGAAGGCGTTGCCCCAGTTCACGCCGACGAAGCTGCGCCCGCGCTCGGTCGACGCGGTGCCGGTGTTCTCGTAGCCGCCGAACGCACGCAGCGGCAGCCGGTCGGCGACGCGCAGCCCGATGTCGCTGCGCCCGGCCTGCTCGGAGCGCTCGTAGACCAGATCGACGCGCCGGAACGGGTTGCGGTTGAGCCAGTTGACGTCGGCCAGCAGGTCGCTGGCGAGGATTCGGTCGCCCGGCCGGGTGCGCACCTGCGACAGCAGCAGGCCGTCGGAGAACCAGCGGTTGCCTTCGGTGCGCACGGTGCCGGCGCGGAACTCCAGCGCCAGGATCTGCACGGTGCCGGCGGAGACGTCCTGCTCGGGAATGACGATGTCTACCAGCGGGTGGTCGTGCTCGCGGAAATAGACCACGGCCAGCCGGCTGATCTCGTTCAGCCGGTCGAGGGTGACCGGCTGGCCGAGGAACGGCGCGAGCAGCGCGCGGAAGTCGTCGCGGTCGAGCACGTCGACGCGGCCGCTGTCGATGCCCGCGGACGCCACCCCGTCCCGACGCAACTGACCGGCGTCGGGCAGGAAGACCACCCCCTTGAGGGCGGGCAGCAGCACCGTCCCGCCACCGGGAGTCGGGGCGGGGACCGGCGGCGCCGGCAGGCTCCCGGCCGGCGGGTTGGCCGGCGGCTCCTTCGGCGCGATGCGCTCGAAGTCCTGGGCGACGGCCGGCATGGCCAGCGCGGTGAGCAGGGCGGCGGGCGCGACGGCGCGCCGCAGGCGGGAAGTCAGGTTCATGGTCAGGCTCATGGTCGGGCTCACGATCCGGCGCCCTGGCGGCGCGGAGAGGAGCCGTCGGCGGCGGTGTCCGGGCTGGCGGCGGAGGAGCCGCCACCGACGAGGTTCACGCTGGCGCCGTCGTCGCTGCGGAAGGTGTTGAAGCTGGAGGCTGCGGCCAGCGGCGCACCGGCAGCGGTGCCCGCGCCGCCGTCCACCGGCGCGGTGCCCGAGGGAGCGCCGACCGTATAGGTCGCAGGCTGGCTGTAGACGATGGAGAAGCCACCGGCGTTCACCGACGTCTCCATGCGCGCGCCGGGTGCGGCGGACTGGCCGCCACCCTGGGTCGCGCCGGGCGCGCCGGAGGGCTGCACGGTGACGATGGCGCCGCCGGACAGCGCGGAACCGGCAGCCGGGCGGGCCGGTGCGGCGGCGGCGGGCAGAACCGGGGCGCTGCCGGCGGACAGCGCGGCGGAGCCGGACGAGCCGGTGAGCGTCGCCGTGCCGCCGATCACCGGCGGCGGCAGCACCGGGACGGTGACCGAAGGCGACACCGGAGGCGTGACCGGCGGGGTCACGGGCGGAGTCACTGGCGGCTCGACCGGCGGGGTCACCGGAGGCGTCACCGGAGGCGTGACCGGGGGTGTCACCGGCGGCTCGACCGGCGGAGTCACCGGGGGCGTCACCGGCGGTTCGACCGGCGGGGTCACCGGAGGCGTGACCGGCGGTTCGACCGGCGTCGTGGGGGTGGTCGGCGTGGTCGGCGTGGTCGGCGTCGTGGGGGTGGTCGGTGTCGTGGGCGTCGTCGGCTCGGCGTCGGCATAGATGATCCGGCTGCCGCTCCCGGTCACCAGGGTTGGGTAGAGGGTGGCGTAGGTCTTGCCGTGGATCGCGTCGGCGGTCAGGCCGCCGAGCGTGGTGGTGGCGCTGTCGGCGGAATAGACCAGGAAGCGGCCGGAGGCGGCGCTGAGCGCGCCGCTGCCCGCGGTGTTGGCGAAGACGCCGTTGTCGGCGGCGAGCACCAGCGCGTCGCCGAAGCCCGTGGCGGTGATGGTGCCGTTGACGACGACGCCGCTGCCGGCGCTGAGGCCCTGGTTGTGCACCTGGACGTAGCCGGCGGTGACGGTGTCCAGGGTGATGGCGCCGGAGCCCGTGTTGGTCTTGCCGGTGCCGGGGGTGATCCTGGCGGTGAGGACGCCGGCGCCGAGGTTCAGCGTGGTCCCGGCGGCCATGGTGATCACCGCGTTGCCGGGGTCGCGCTGGGCATCGACCACCCCGTTGGCCAGCGTCTCGTTGGCGATCAGGGTGAGGTTGCCGCCGTCGGTGGTGATGCCGGCGTTGAGCAGGATCGAACGCCCCGCCTGCAGCGTCAGCGCGCCGCCGTTGCCGGCGGGGTTATCGACGGTGACGGCGCTGTCCACGGTGATGTCGTTGCTGGCCTGCAGCGTCACCGCCGTGCCGGTGTTCAGCACCCGCGTCAGGAACGACGGCGCGATGCCCATCGACTGGCCGGACGCCATGGCGAAGGTCAGGTCCGACGGGTTGGTCAGGCCGACGGCCAGGGATCCGGTCGAGAGCGGCGAGGGTTCTGAGCCGGCGTAGAAGCGATCCCCCTGCACGGCCCTGACCGACAGCCACTGGCTGCTCTGGGTTCCGACGAGGCTGTTGGCGGAGGAGACCGCGCCCGTGACGCCGGTGGTGCCGTTGCCCCACGTCACCGCACCCGCTTGGGATACGGTGCCGTTCGCCCAGTAATTGCTGGCGACGACGTAGTTGCCGCTGGCCGTGACCGTTACGCTGGTCCCCACCACGTCGTGGGCGGCGGTTCCGACGAGGCTGTTGGCGGAGGAGACCGCGCCCGAGACGCCGGTGGTGCCATTGCCCCACGTCACCGCGCCCGCCCTGTTCGCCGTGCCGTTGCTCCAGGAGCCGGAACTGGTGACGTAGTTGCCGTTGCTCAGAGCCGTCACGTTCTCCCCCACCCGGTCCTCGGCGGAGGTGCCGACAAGACTGTTCGAGGAAGAAATCGCCCCGGTCAGCATGGCGCTGCCGTCGGCCCATGTCGCCGCACCCGCCAACATCGCCGTGCCGTTGTTCCAGAAGGGGCTTTGGATGACGTAGTTGCCGTTGTTCAGGACCGTCACGCCAGAGCTGCCCAGCTTGTCGTTGGCGGCGGTGCCGACGAGGCTGTTGGCGGAGGAGATCGCGCCCGTGACGCCGACGGAGCCGTTGCCCCACGTCACCGCACCCGCGTTGACCGAGGTTCCGTTGTCCCAGAGGCTGCTGACGACGACGTAGTTGCCGTTGCTCAGGGCCTTCACCGCGTTCTCGCCCATCGGAGTGATGCCCGTGAAGTCCTGGACGGACGTCCCGACAAGGCTGTTGGTGGAGGAGACCAGGCCCGCGACGCCGGTGGTGCCGTTGCCCCACGTGGCCGCGCCCGCCGAGGTCACGGTGCCGTTCCTCCAGTTGTGGCTGTTGACGACGTAGTTGCCGTTGGTCAGCACCGTCACGCCGCCGCCGCCCACCTGATCCAGCGAGGAACTCCCGACGAGGCTGTTGGCGGCGGACACCGCGCCCGTGAGGCTGGTGGTGCCGTTGCCCCACGTCACCGCGCCCGACTTGGCCACGCCGCTGTTGCTCCAGAGGCTGCTGACGACGACGTAGTTGCCGTTGTTGCCCAGCGCGGTGACGCCGTCGGAACCCACCTGATCGTTGGTGGCGGTGCCGACGAGGCTGATGGCCGAACTGACGATGCCCATGGTCATGGCGCTGCCGCTGCGCCACGTCACCGCGCCCACCTTGCTCGCCGCGCCGTTGTTCCAGTTGGGGCTGCTGACGACGTAGTTGCCGTTCTTCAGGGGCGTCACCCCCTTCAAGCCGACCTGATCGTTGGTGGAGGTGCCGACGAGGCTGTTGCCGGAATAGACGAGGCCGACGCTCCCGCTGGTGCCGTTGCCCCAGGTCACCGCGCCCGCCTGGGTCGCCGTGGAGGAATAGTTCCAGGCGTAGCTGTTGACGGCGTAGTTGCCGTTGCTCAGGGCCGTCACGCCCCCGATGCCGATCTGATCGTTCGTCGAGTACCCGACGAGGCTGTTGGACGCGGAGACCGCGCCGGTGATCCCGGTGCTGCCGTTGCCCCAGGTCGCCGCCCCGGCCTGGAGCGCCGTGCCCCTGTTCCAGGAGCTGCTGGCGACGACGTAGTTGCCGTTGGTCAGCGCCCAGATCCCGTCGGCGCCCACCCTGTCGTTGGCGGTGGTACCGACGAGGCTGTTGGTGCCGGACACCACACCGGCGATGCCCGTGCTGCCGTTGCCCCAGGTTACCGCACCCGCGGAGCCCTTCGTGCCGTTCTTCCAGTATTGGCTGCTGACGACGTAGTTGCCGTTGTTCAGCGCCGTCACGCCGCCGGAGCCCACCTGATCGTTCTCGGAGGTGCCGACGAGGCTGTTGGCGGCGGAAATCGCCCCGGCCACGCCAGTGCTGCCGCTGCCCCAGGTCACCGCGCCGAAGTTGCTCCAGCCGCTGCTGACCACGTAATTGCCGTTGGACAGGACCGTCACGCTGTTCGAACCGACGGTGTCGGCCGACTGGGTGCCCACCAGCGCCGAGATCAGCGCCCCGGTGGTGCCGTTGAACAGGTACACGGCGCCGCCGTCGTCGATGCCCGTCCCGCCATAGATGTCCGGGCTCTTCACCACCACGTTGCCGCCCGGCAGGGCGAACACCTCGCTGCCGAAGTTGTTGCCCGACGCCGGATCCGGGTCGAGGAGCTGGTACTGCGGGTACGCCGCCTGGTCGCTGATCGTGATGTTCTTCGGGTCGAGCAGCAGCGTGCCCCCCGCTCCCCGCGACGCCCCGGCGTCCGCCACGCCGGCGAAGTGCAGCGCGTCCTTCGACGACACCTCCACGAAGCCGCCATCGCCGCCCAGCGCCCCGCCGCGCGCCCAGATCGTGCCGGCGAACTCCGTCCGCTCGTCCGACCACACGATCACCCGGCCGCCAGCGCCGCTCCCTGTGGCGTCGGCCTTCAGCGTCGCCGCCGGGGTGACCAGCGTGCTGCGCGCCCGCGGCGCCTCGCCGCGGCCCTGGTAGTCGCCGCCCACCCGGATCGTCCCGCCGCCGGTCCCGCCCGAGGCGTCCACCGCCGCCCCGACCAACCGCACCTCGCCGGCGAACAGGTCCGCCGCGCCGCCGGCCGTGGCTCCCGTCGCGTCGACCGTGCCCGAGGCGTACAGCGTTCCCTCGGTCTGGATCACCACGCGGCCGCCGGCATCCCCCTTGCCCTTGGCCGAGGTCCTGGCGCGCGTCGTGTCGGTGTAGCCTCGCTTCGCGGTCACCGCCACCGTGCCGCCCCGCCCGCGCTCGCCGTCGGCCGAGACGCGGCCCTGGTTGAGCACCCGGTCGGCCGTCACCGTCACCGTACCGCCCGTCGTTCCGTCGGCCGACAGCGTGCCGGTGTGCAGCGCCGAGCCCCGCGTCGCGGAGACGTCGATGCGTCCGCCATTGCTGTCGGCGTCCGTCGCCGCCACCGTCCCTTCGGTGACGACGTGGCCACCGGTCCCGTCCTGCGGCGCCGCGGTCAGCCAGACCCGGCCGGCGCGCGTCGCCGAACCGGTGGCGCGGACCACGCCGCCGGTGTTGCCGGCCAGCGCGTAGACGTTGCCGCCCGCCGCCTTCAGCTCGGCCTGCGCCGCCTCGATCACGCCGGACGTCTCGGCCTTGCCGCCGGCGTTGCCGACCCGGACGAACACCCGCTCGCCACTGTTGCTGCCCTCGCTGAGCAGCACCTCGGTGCCCGACGCCAGCGCGGCCGTGCCGTTCGGCGCCTTGATCTCGCCGGCGTTCACCACCTCGCGCGCGATCAGCACGACGTCGCCGCCGGTGGAGGAGATCTTGCCCAGGTTCTTGACCGTGCCCTGGCTCTCGCCCTTGAACAGCAGGCTGCCGCCGGCCATGAAGTGCTCGTTGAGCACGTCGCGCGTCGAGGCGACGAAGCTGCCGCCGGTCACCACCACACCGGATTCGCCGACCACCACGCCCTGCGGGTTGACGAGGTAGAGCGTGCCCGTCGCCTTCAGCGTGCCCATGATCTGGCTGAGGCTGCCGCCGGTCACCCGGTTCAGCGTGGCGCCCGAGCCGTTGTTGACCTGGACCGTTCCGCCCTTGCCGATGGAGAAGTCCTGCCAAGTGACGACGCCGCGCGCCGTCGTCTGATTCACGGTCAGGGTCGAACCCGTCTGTGCAATGCTGCCCGATCCGGCGACGAAGGCGCCGCCGGTCGGCAGCGCCGGCTGGGCGTAGGCGCCCGCGCCGGGAATCAGGGTGACGGTGGACAGCAGCAGCACGCGCAGGCGGTTCTTGTGCGGCACGGATCGTCTCCAGGTAGACACAGATTTCCCAGCGCCACGCACGGCCGTGCGCAGCCCGACGGCGCGAGAGCCTCAGACCCGAGGTGGTATGACCGGATGGCGCGGAGGAACCATGAATAAATACGAAGGTAAGCGCAACTATAAACCTATGACGTATACTGTTATTGTCCGTGATAAATTCTGATACAATGCGTCAGTATAGTGTAATTCTGTCATTTGTACTTGATTATGGCGAGAATATGAGAATTCTCCTTGGATTCTGACATTCGATTTTGACTCGCCGTGCGGCTCGGGCGGCGGCAAGGGTTGGCCGGGTCGAGCCCCTGGCCGCCGCACAACAGGTCCCAGCGCCCCCTGACGCCAGCGCCAGAGCCCGCGCATCGGGTGCTCCAGCACGCTCTCGGCGGCGTAAAGCCAGATCTCGACGCTGTCGAACAGGCGGACGCTGGCCGTCACGCCGACCGGCCCGCGCGGCGCTCATCCGTTCATAAGGCGGGCGAGATCTCGCCGCAGGCTGGCCGCCTTGTGGTGTCCGCGCAGTTCGGTGAACGGAGACGCTTGACCGGGATCAAACGCTCGTCCGCCCGACCGGGCAGTATGCGCGCTGCTCGGAGGTGTCGATGACAGACCGCGCTGAACTGCCGCTCGTTTACTCCTGTTCCGGCTGCTCCAACGTGGCGCAGGTCGCCAACGCCGTGGCGCTGCGGCTCGACCGGCTCGGGTTGGCCGAGATGTCCTGCATCGCCGGCGTCGGCGGCGGGGTCAAGCCGCTCGTCAGGCTCGCGACCTCCGGCCGGCCGGTGGTGGCACTGGACGGCTGCGTGCTGGCCTGCGTGAAGGCTTGCCTGGGCCGGCACGGCGTCGAGGCGACGGTGCATCATGTGCTGACCCGGCACGATCTGAAGAAGCAGGCCGGAGTCGATCCCGACCCCGACGAGATCGAGCGCGTGCTCGCCATGGTGCAAGCGATGATGCCGCCGTCCCGCTGATCCGCGGCTCCCGGGCGCCGTCCGGCATGCGGCGACCGGTCGAGTCGATGCCCTGGACCGCCGCTCACGCCCGCAGCTTGAAGCGGGACACCATCCGATCCAGGTCCGTCGCCAGCCGCCCCAGTTCGTTCGCGGCGGCCGAGGTCTGCGTGGCACCGCTTGCCGTCTCGCCGGCGATGCGGGCGAGGAACTCCACGGCGTCCTTCACCACGCGTGCCTGGCTCGACGTCTCCACCGTGTCCTTGGCGACCTCCTTGGCCGCCAAGGCCACCTGCGAGACATTGCGGCCGATCTCGGCGGTGGTGGCGCTCTGCTGCTGCACCTCGTGGGCGATGGAACCGGCGATCGCGTCGATCTCGCCGATGACGCCGTTGATCGAGGAGATCGCCCCGCTCACCCGCTCCATCATGCGCGCCACCTCGTCGATGGAGGCGACGCTCCTCTCGGTCTGCTCCTGGGTGGCGGTGATCTTCTGCTCGATCTCCTCGGTGGCCCTGGCTGACTGGGTGGCGAGATTCTTCACCTCGTTGGCGACCACCGCGAAGCCCTTGCCCATCTCGCCGGCCCGCGCCGCCTCGATGGTGGCGTTCAAGGCCAGCAGGTTGGTCTGCTGCGCGATGTCGGAGATGACCTTGATGACCTGGCCAATTTCGGTGCTCGCCTGCGCCAGCCCGCGGATGTTGGCGACGGCCTGTTTGATGGCACCATCGGCGGCGTGCAGCACGCCGCCGGCCTGCTCGGCGGCAGTGGAGGCCCGGTGCGCCACCTGCGAGCTGTCGGCGGCGTGGCGGGCCACCTCGCTGATCGAGGCCCCCATCTCCTCGGCGGCTGCGGCCACCGTCTCGGCGTTGGCGGCGAGTTGCTCGGCCACCGCCGACAGGTCGCCGACGGCGCGCACCACCTGGGTCACGGCATAGGTGATGCTGTCCGCCTTCTCGTTCATGCGCTCGGCGTTGCGGCTCATATCGCCGGCGGAAGCGTTCAGTTCCACCGACGCGGAGGAGACCGAGGCGCTGGCCTCGCCCACCCGCGCGATGCTGTCCCGCAAGGTGCCGATCAGGCCGTTGAAGTCGCGGGCCATGGTGGCGATCTCGTCGCGCCCGTCGGCTGCGGCGGTGCGCGTCAGGTCGCCGGTGCTGGCGGCGGAGATCACCGCCTGCATGCCGGGGATCGGCTTCACCACCGCCCGCCCGATCAGCAGCGTCGCCAGCACGCCCAGCAGCATGACCGCCGCGCTGACGATGCCCTGGCGCCACGCCTCGGTGGCGAAGGCGGTGTCCACGTCGTCGATGTAGATGCCGGTGGACAGCGTCCATCCCCAGGGCGCGAAGGCGCGCACGTAAGCCAGCTTGGGCTGCGGCCGGTTGGGATCACCGCCCGGCTTGGCAAAGGCGTAGCGGACGAAGTCACCCGCGGGGCTGGCGCGGGCGGCGTCGAGCATGGCGCGCACGAAGTAGACGCCGTTGGGATCCCGTGCACCGGTCAGGTCCTTGCCGACCTGCGCCGGATTGGCGTGCGCGATGGTGAGACCCGCGGAGTCCAGCGCGAAGAAATAGTCGGTATCGTTGTAACGAAGCTGGGAGAGCGCGGCGAGTGCCGCCTTCTGCGCCTGTTCCTGCGTCGCGCGGCCGGCCTTCGCCTCCGCTTCATGGTGGGCGGTGAGGCTGTAGGCCACCTCGACCAAGTTCTTCACCTTGGCTTCGCGGTCGGCGAACATCTGCGCACGCATGTTGACGAGCGCGATGCCGACGATGACGCCGAGACCGACGACGCTGATCGCCAGGATCAGACCGATCTTACCCTTGATGCTGAGATTCTTGACCATGGGCCACTCCGCAGACCGCCCCGGAAACGGGAGCATCATCCGGAAACGATCCTTACCTCAATGAAGATAAATAATTCTTAAGCAGGAAAGGAAATGTCTGACCGACCACTTGCCATTGCGGAATGGGGAGCACGTCGAAGAAGTGTTCACGTCCAGCGTGGTGCAACAATTGCCAGGAGCAGCCGACCGCTCGGCGACGGCCGGCATGGTCGATCCGGAGAGAACACCGCGGATGAGGCCCCAGAGGTAACCATCGACCGCGCGGGCGAGGTGGCAGCCGTCTTCAGCCGTTCGCCGACGCGCCGGTCCGCGGCGGCTTGCGACCAGAACCGGCACGGGGGCGTGCGATGGCGAGAACGGCATCCGCTCGGGCTTCTTTCCGACGGACGGGCGGCCTGCTTGGCGATGCGGGCCGTGCCGACACCCCGGCAGGCCGCACGATGGCCCGTGCGATCCATACAGCCTCAACGGCCGGTCAGAACGGGACGGTCAGCCGCGTCCAGCAGGTATCGCCGCTCAGCGTGTTCCTGGCGCCGAAACCGTGGTTGTAGCATAAGGACGATCAGGGCGCGCAGCTCAGCCTCCGGTCGCGCTCATTTGGCGGGACACCGCGGTGCCGTGGCGGTTGCGGTCGATGATGAAGTCGTGGCCCTTCGGCTTGCGCCGGACGGCGGCGCGCACGGCGTCGATCAGCAGGCCGTCGTCGTCGCTCAGGCGCAGCGGCGTGCGCAGGTCGGCGGCGTCCTCCTGGCCCAGGCACAGGCACAGCGTGCCGGTGCAGGTCAGCCGCACCCGGTTGCAGCTTTCGCAGAAATTGTGCGTCAGCGGCGTGATGAAGCCGACCCGTCTGCCGGTCTCCTTCACCCGCACGTAGCGCGCCGGGCCGCCGGTGCGGTGGTCGGTGTCCTCCAGCGTCCAGCGTGTCTCCAGCTCGGCGCGCACCCGCGTCAGCGGGATGTGCTGGTCGAGGCGGGAGACGTCGCCCAGGTCGCCCAACGGCATCACCTCGATGAAGGTCAGGTCGAAGCCGCGCTCGCCGCACCACTCGATCATCGTGTGGAACTCGTCGTCGTTGACGCCCTTCAGCGCCACCGTGTTGATCTTGATGTGCAGCCCGGCGTCCTTGGCGGCCTGGATGCCTTCCACCACCTTGGCCAGCTTGCCCCAGCGGGTGATGACCTGGAACTTGTGCGGGTCGAGGGTGTCGAGCGACACGTTGATGCGCTTCACCCCGGCATCCACCAGCCCCGCGGCGTGCTTGAACAGCATCGAGCCGTTGGTGGTCAGCGTCAGCTCGTCGAGCGCGCCGGATCTCACATGCCGGCCGAGCGAGCGGACCAGTTCCATGATGCCGGGCCGCACCAGCGGCTCGCCGCCGGTCAGGCGCAGCCTGCGGGTGCCGAGCCCGACGAAGACGGAGGCCAGCCGGTCGATCTCCTCCAGCGACAGCACCTCGGCCTTGGGAAGGAAGCCGGCGTCCTCCGCCATGCAGTAGACGCAGCGAAAGCCGCAGCGGTCGGTCACCGAGACGCGCAGGTAGCTGACCGTGCGGCCGAAGGAGTCCTGTAGAGGCGTCATGGCGGTCGCTCTCTTTGGGAAGGCCCCTCCCCCGCCCGCAGGCGGGGGAGGGCAGGAGGTGGCGCTACGCGCTCTTCGGCGGGCCGAAGGCGGTGACCGCCGGGGCCGCTTCGGCGTACTTTTCGAGCTGGGCGACCGCGGTGTGGCCGCAGTTGCCCTGGGCGAGCTTCGACGTCGGCACGTCCACGGTCAGCGCGTTGACGTCGCCGTACTTGCACAGCGTGCCCGGCGTGCCCGGTTCCGCCGGGTCGTACCAGCCGCCCTCGCTCACCCGGACGACGCCCGGGCGGATCGTGTCGGTCACCACCGCGCCGGCCAGGATCTGGCCGCGGTCGTTGAAGACCCGCACCACGTCGCCGGTCTTGATGCCGCGCGCCTCGGCGTCCTTGGGGTTGACGAGGCAGGGCTCGCGGCCGGCCACCGCGTACTTGTCGCGCAGCACCGTGCCGGCGAGCTGCGAGTGCAGCCGCAGGTTCGGGTGGCTGGTGGTGACGTGCAGCGGGTAGGTGGCCTTGGTCGGGCCGCCCATCCACTCGACCGGCTCCATCCACCGCGGGTGCGGACCGCAGTCGTCGTAGCCCATCTTCTCGATGTTCTTCGAGTAGATCTCGATCTTGCCGGACGGCGTGCCCAGCGGCTCCAGCAGCGGTTCGTCGCGGAAGCTCTTGTAGCGCACGTACTCCGCGGCTTCCTTGGGAACGTCGAACTCGACCACCGAATCGCCCTTCCAGAAGTCCTCGAACGGCGGCATCTTCTGGTTCTTCGCCTTGGCCTGCTGCAACGCCGCGTCGTAGAAGGAGCGGATCCAGTCGAGCTGGCTCCTGCCCTCGGTGAATTCCTTCTCCTTGCCCAGGCGCTTGGCGATCTCGCGGAAAATCTCGTAGTCGTCGCGCGCCTCGAACACCGGGTCGATGACCTTGTGCAGGCCGATGATCGCCTTCATGGCGTAGTCGCCGACCTGCTCGACGTCGTCGCGCTCGAAGGTCGTGGTCGCCGGCAGCACGATGTCGGCGTGCCGGCAGGTGGCGGTCCACTGGAAGTCGTGGACGATCACCGTCTCCAGCTTCCGCCACGCCTTGACCAGACGGTTGCGGTCCTGGTGGTGGGCGAACGGGTTGCCGCCGACCCAGTAGCACAGCTTGACGTCCGGGTAGGTGACCTTGGCGCCGTTGAAGTCGATGGTCTTGCCGGGGTTCAGCAGCATGTCGGCCACCCGTGCCACCGGGATCACCACCGCACCGCCGGTCGCCAGCCACGCCGCGCCGCCGGCCTTGGAGCCGTCGGTGATTCCCGGCAGCACCGGGCTGTCGGCGCTCGGCGCGCCGCCGTTGGCGTAGTGGTAGGACAGGCCGAAGCCGCCGCCCGGCAGACCGATCTGCCCCAGCATGCTGGCCAGCGTGATCAGCATCCAGTGCGCCTGCTCGCCGTGGTGCATGCGCTGCATGGACCAGCCGCTCATCAGCATGGTGCGGTTCTTGGCGAAATCACGCGCCAGGCGCTTGATCAGCTCGGCGTCGAGGCCGCTGATGCCGGCCGCCCACTCGGCGGTCTTCGGCGTCTTGTCGGTCTCGCCCATCAGGTAGGGCAGGAACTTGTCGAAGCCGACCGTGTAGTCGTCCAGGAACGCCTGGTCGTGCAGCTTCTCGGCGACCAGCGTGTGGGCGATGCCCAGCATGATCGCCACGTCGGTCTGCGGCTTCGGCGCGATCCACTCGGCGTTCAGGTACTCGGCGGTGGCGGTGCGAACGGGGTCGATGCAGACGACCTTGGTGCCCTTCTCCTTCAGCGCCTTCAGGCCGGCGTAACCGCCGTGGTCGGGGACGATCCAGCCGATCTGGTTGGTGGTCACCGGGTCGGCGCCCCAGATGACGACCAACTTGGAGTGCTCGACCACCACCGGCCATGCGGTTTGCTGTTCATAGACCTCCAGGCGGCCGACGACGTGCGGCATGACCACCTGCGAGGCGCCGGTCGAATAGTCGCCGGCCGACGAGCAGTAGCTGCCGTTCAGGTTCAGCATGCGCCGCATCAGGTTCTGGCAGTTGTGCAGCTTGCCCACGCTCTTCCAGCCGTAGGAGCCTGCGTAGATGCCGGTCGGCCCGTGCTCCTTGGAGACGCGCTGCAGCTCCTTGACGACGAGGTCGAGCGCCTGCTCCCAGCTGACGCGCACGAACTCGTCGGCGCCGCGCTTGGCCGTGTCGCTCTTCGGGCCGTCCTTGAGATAGCCGGCGCGCACCATCGGGTACTTGATGCGGGTCGGCGAATAGACGGCGTCCAGCACGCCGGGCAGCTGCGGGCTGGGGAAGAGGTCCTTCTCGTAGGGGATCGCCTCGACGAACCGGCCGTTCTCGACGCGCGCCCGGAAGGCGCCCCAGTGGCAGCCGGACATGGCCAGCGCCGACGGCTGCGCCGCCATCGCCCCCCTGGCCAGCAGCGACGGCCCGGCCAGCAGTCCGGCACCGGCGATCAGCGCCCCTTCCAGGAAGGACCGGCGCGACACGAAGGGCTGGAAGTCCTTCTCGAAGAGCTTCGTCATGGCGTTCACCCCTTGCGCGATGGGCGGCGGTGCCACACGGCCCCGCACCCTGTTTCCCTGCTGCCCGTTGTAGGGGGGCGTTGTGAACGGCGTTTCGGGGGCGGGTAACCGCGGTGAAAAATCTTGTAAACCGGGTGTGAACGGGGCCGGGGCGGGCATGAAAAAGGCCGGGCGCCGCTCAGCGCCCGGCCCCGCACCTCGGTCCGGCGGCTACGCCGCCTCCATCTCCAGCATGCCGCGCAGCACCCGCGCCGCGGCGGCGTAGTAGCCGCCGGGATCGCGCTCGATGCAGGCCGCGCAGAAGGCCGGCGCCCAGCGCAGCAGGTGCTCGTCGAGCAGCCGGCGTTCCAGCGCCGCCGCGCCCGACGACGCCAGCGCGGCCAGGAACTCCAGCTCCACGGCGATGTGGTCGGCCGGTTCCGGCGCGCCGGCGACCGACAGGCCGTGCTCGGCCAGCAGGCGCTCCATGTCGGTGGTGGCCTGCTGGAACAGGCGGTGCTGCGGGCTGGTGTGCACCGATTCGTAGGGCGACACCGCCGCCGGCCCGCCGGCCCCCAGGAACAGCCGGGCGTAGACGCCGGCCAACTCGAAAGCCAGCGCCTCCAGGTCCGTCTCGTCGTTCACCAGCGTCAGGAAGCCGGCCGCCCCTTCCCGCAGAGGCTCCATCCGGCTCAAGTCCTGAAGGATGGCGCGGCCTTCCGGGCTGCGGTAGGTGGCGAGGGTTCCGGCGGTCGGCTCGCGGGCGAACACGCCCGCCAGCCACCGGTAGACCTCCCCCCGCACCGGCTTCAGGGTGTCGTTGACGGTTTCGGCCATGGTCCGGCCTCCTTCAATGGGCAGCGGTGGCGCCGCCGGTGTCGCGGGCGTTCAGCTGCAGGTACTTCTGCAGGAAGCGGTACTCCTCCTTGTCCAGGGAGATGAAGCGCTTCATGGCGTCCAGGCTGCCGATCCACTGGTTGGCCAGGTAGTGGCTGGGTGCGCGCAGCGTGTGGCAGGTGCCGCAGGACGCGTTGTACAGCTCGCCGGCATAGGCCCACAGCTTCGTCGCGTCGGACGTCACGTCGTCATTTGAGATCCAGGCGGTCAGCGCGACCTCGTTCCATCGCTGCTCGGTGTCGGGATCGACCATGGTGGACTTGGTCTCGACCGCCTTCTCGCCCGGCTTGCCAAGCGCCGCCGAAAAGATCCGTTTGCCGCTGCGGGCGTAGATCATCTGCGCCACGCCGTCCTGCTGCCAGCCGTCCAGGCGCACCTTCAGCAGATCGCCGCTGCGCCCGACCACCGCGACCTCGGTCGCCGGCAGCAGCACGCCGTCACCCTTGCCGCCCGGCTTGACCGCCGCCGGATCGAGGAACAGCGGCTTGGAGCGCAGCGTGAACAGCCGCTCTGCCTTCGCCGCGTCCCGGGGGCCGGAGACCAGCAGCTCCTCGAACACCTTCTTGTAGCCGCCCTTCATGTCAGGGAGCTTGTGGGCGATGCCCTTGTGGCAGCTGATGCAGGTATCGCCTTCCTTGATGGCCTGCGGGTGCAGCTTCTGGGCGTTCTCGCGCTGCTTGTCGATGGTCATGGTCTCGAAGGAATGGCAGTTGCGGCATTCGCGCGAGTCGTTCGCCGCCATGCTCGCCCACACCCGCTTCGCCAGTTCCAGGCGCTTCGCCTCGAACTTCTCCGGCGTGTCGATGACGCCGGTGATCTTGCCCCACACCTCGCCCGACGCCTGGATCTTGCGCCACAGCTTGGGGCCCAGCGCCTTGGGCACGTGGCAGTCGGCGCACACCGCCCGCACGCCCGACGGGTTGCTGAAATGCGGCGTGTGCTGGTACTCCGCGTACACGGTGTTCTTCATCTCGTGGCAGGAGATGCAGAACTCCATGCGGTTGGTGTAGTCCACCACCGCGGAGAACCCGCCATAGGCGGCCAGCGCCGCGACCGACGCCGCCAGCGCGGTCGCGCCCCAGGCCGCCGGCTTCGAGAACCACCTCACCACACGTCCGAGCATGACGCCCTCCATACGCTCTCCTACAGCGTCACGTTTAGCAGGGGCGTGTGAACGGGGTTTCGGCAGCGCTTGAACGGCGTGTAGAATGTTGTAAACGACGTGCAAACGACGTCCCCGCGGAGAGAGCGGCCGCATGGCGACCCAGCAGCACAGCGCCCACAAGCACATCCTGGTCGTCGATGACGAGCTGACCACCCGCATCACCCTGACCGCCTATTTCGAGGCCGAGGGCTTTCGCGTCAGCGCCGTGGAAAACGGCGAACGCATGCGCGCCGCGCTGGCGCACGGCGACGTGGACCTCGTGCTGCTCGACATCCGGCTGGCGGGGGAGGACGGGCTGACCCTGCTGCGCGAGGTGCGCCGCACCTCCGACATCGGCGTGATCCTGGTGACCGGCAAGAGCGACGAGATCGACCGCGTCGTCGGCCTGGAGACCGGGGCGGACGACTACGTCACCAAGCCGTTCAGCGCCCGTGAGCTGCTGGCCCGCGCCAAGGGCCTGCTGCGCCGCACCTCCGCCGCGCACGCGGCCCCGGCCGACGGCGCGGCGGTCAAGCATTTCGCCGGCTGGTCGCTGGACGTCGGCAAGCGCCGCCTGAGCTCACCGGCCGGCGAGGATGTGCGCCTCACCCGCGCCGAGTTCGAGCTGCTGCTGGCCTTCGTGCGCAACCCGGGTCGGGTGCTGACCCGCGACAACCTGCTCGACCACGTCAGCCGGCGCGACTGGGCGCCCAACGACCGCACGGTGGACGTGCTGGTCGGCCGCCTGCGCCGCAAGGTCGAGACGGACCCCAACGCGCCGCGCATGATCCTGACCGAGCACGGCGTCGGTTACGTGTTCGTCGAAGCGGTCGCCTGAGCGCACACCCTGCGGTACTCGGCATCGAGCGCCGCCAGCGCACCCGGATAGGCGGCGTCCAGCGCCGCCGCCGACGCCGCGTCCGTCGCCCGCTCCGCCCGCTTCGCCAGCGCGGCGAACGCCGTCAGCCCGACGTTGCCCGACGCGCTCTTCAACGCGTGCGCCCGTTCCGCCGCCGTCGCCCACGCGCCCGCCGCCGCCGCCGCGCGCAGGTCGGCGAGCAGCGCCGCGCTGGATGTCCGGAAGGCATCGACGATGCGGGCCAGCCGCTCGCAGCCGAGCAGCGCCGCGTGCTCCGCCAGCACCGCCGGGTCGAGCGCCGCGGCGCTGCCCGGCTGCCGCTCGGCCAGCACGTCGCGCAACGCCTTCCTCAGATCCTCCCGGCGGAACGGCTTGCCGAGGAAGCCGTCCATCCCCGCCGCGAAGCAGGCGTCGAGCTTGGCGCGCTGGCTGTTGGCGGTGATCGCCACGATGGGCACTGCGGCGCGCCGGGGATCGTCCAGGGCACGGATGCGCCGCGCCGCCTCCAGCCCGTCCAGGCCGGGCATGCGCAGATCCATCAGCACCAGGTCGAAGTCGTGCGCGGCGGCGAGGTCCACCGCCGTCAGCCCGTCGGCGGCCAGCGTCACCCGGTGCCCGTCCAGTTCGAGCAGGCCGGTCAGGACGACGGCGTTCACCTCGTTGTCCTCGGCGGCCAGCACGGACAGCGGCGGCATCCGTGTTTCGTCGGCGACATCCTGCACCGGCGTCGGCACGGCACGGGCGGCCCGGTCGAGATCGACGACGACCCAGAAGGTGCTGCCCTCCCCCGGCGCGCTGTCCACCCCGATGCGGCCGCCGATGGCGTCGACGATGCGCTTGCAGATGGCGAGCCCCAGGCCGGTGCCGCCGTAACGCCGGGAGATCGAGGTATCGCTCTGCGCGAACGCCTCGAACAGCCGGGCGCGCGCGTCGGGTGGGATGCCGATGCCGGTGTCGGTCACCGCGAAACGCAGCCGCACCCGGCCGGGCGGCGCGCCAGCCTGGGTCGAGACGCGCAGCCCGACCTCGCCGCGTTCGGTGAACTTGATGGCGTTGCCGATCAGGTTGAGCAGCACCTGGCTGAGCTTCGCCGGATCGCCGCGCAGACGCTGCGGCACGCGCGGCGCCCGCTCGACGCGAAGCACGATGCCCTTGCGCGCCGCCTGGTGCTGCGTCAGCGAGCGCATGGTCTCCAGCAGCTCGTCCAGGCGGAAGTCGATGGCCTCCAGCTCCAGCCGGCCGGCCTCGATCTTCGAGTAGTCCAGCACGTCGTTGAGGATCGCCAGCAGCGCCTCGCCGGAGGTCGAGATGGCGTCGATGCAGGAGCGTTGCCGGGCCGACGGCTCGGTCGCCTGGAGAAGCTGCGCCATGCCGAGGATGCCGTTGAGCGGCGTGCGGATCTCGTGGCTCATGGTCGCCAGGAAGGCGGACTTGGCGCGGTTGGCGCGCTCGGCCTGCTCGCGGGCGCGCTGGTAGTCGGTGACGTCGGTGAGGATCACGACGGTGCCCAGGAAGCGCTCCGAAATGTCCAGCATGGGGCGCAGCTTGGCGTCGAACCGGCGGGGGCCGCGCCGGGTGTCCAGCGTGCATTCGACGTCGCTGTCGTTGCCGGCTTCGCGCAGCAGCTCGCCCATGCGTTCCGCCACCGGGCCGATCAGCCCGTGGCCGTAGTACAGGACGCCCGGCTCGGAGCCGACGTCGAAGACGCTGCAGGCGGCGTTGTTCATGTTCTCGATGCGGCCGCTCGGGTCCAGGAAGATCACCGGGTCCCGCAGGCTTTCGAAGATCGTCAGGTACTTCAGCTTCTCGCGCGTGATGGCGACGTTGTGCTCCTGGATCTCGCGGATCTTCTCCGTCTCGGCGAGACCATCCCATTCGCTGCACAGCCCGAGTTCGACGCGGTCGAAAACGCGGTCGATGAAGCGTCGGCAGACGCGCTCGGTCGCCAGGGGGAGGCCGGCCTCCTCGACGAGGTCCTGGTAGCTTTGCCGGTAATACTTGAGCAGGCCGAGGAACAGCGTGATCGGGATGCCGCGGGCGCGGTGCGCACGGGCCTCCTCGACGCCGAAGCGGGCGACCGAGTCCCGGTGGAAGTCCAGCCCGGCGTTCAGCACCGGCGGCCGCGCGTGCACCTCGAGCGCGTGCACGAGCGCCTGCGACAGGCCGCGGATGGACGCCCGCCACGCCTCGACCAGGGTCGAGCTGTACATGGCGTAGCCGTGCTCCTTGGCATAGCCGAGAACCCGCTCGATGAGCCAGTCCTCCCGGCCCTCCACCAGCGGGCGCAAAGGTGCCAGAAGGTCTTCCGCCTGTTTGGCCACACCGCACCTCCCCCGCATCACGGACCGGCCATCATACACATTTCAATGGCGGCGACTGGCAGAGATCGAACGAGGCAAGTGACGATGACCTGATTGGGCAGCTATTGGCGGATAGTGTTGACAATGCCGGGTGTCGACAGAGTGCCGCTATGCCGACCGCGAGGGGCCAGCGGGCAGAGCCCCTTTCATGCCGGCCCGGGTTCCGCCTGCTTCGAACTACAACGGTTCTGGTTGCCACCGCCGCCCTGGCAGGACGAACTCCCGCGCGAGCCGGCCGGCTGTGTGTGCCCGAGACGCACCTGAGCGTCCTGGCACCCACTCGCCGAGCCGACGGCGCGCGGGCACGAACGGCATCAGCTTCCGCGATAGGTGGTGTAGGTCCACGGCGTGCACAGCAGCGGCACGTGGTAGCCCTGCTTGGCGTCGAAGATGCCGAAGCGCACCGGCACGGCGCCGAGGAACGCCGGCTCGGGCAGCGTCAGGCCCTGGGCGCGGTAGTAGTCGGCAACGTGGAAGGTCAGCTCGTAGGTGCCCACCGCCATCTCCTCGGCGGTGAACAGCAGCTGGTCGGTACGGCCGTCGGCGTTGGTGGTGACGGTCTTGATGAGGGTCTTCGACCCATCCTTCTCGACGCGCGCGAAGTCGATCTTCACGCCGGCGCCCGGACGGCCGTGGTAGGTGTCGAGCACGTGCGTGCTCAGCTTCGGCTTGGTGTTGGCGCTCACCGTCGGGCTGGCCGGGGGCGGGCTGGCCGGGGCGCCCTGCGCCTGCGCGGCGGCGGGAACGGCGGCGGCGGCCACCAGGGCACCGGCGGCCATGACCTCTCGTCTCGACATCGACATGCTCGTTCTCCTTGGGAGGGGGCGGATCACGCCGCCCGGACGTTGCTGATGAACTGGTCCACCTCGCGGCGCAGCGCGCCGGCCTGGCGGGACAGGGCGACGGCGGCGGTCAGCACCGTGTCGGCCACCGTTCCGGCCTCGCCGGCGGCCTCGCTGACGTTGGCGATGTTGTCCGACACGTTCTGCGTGCCGACCGCCGCCTGCTCGACGTTGCGGGCGATCTCGCTGGTGGAGGCGCCCTGCTGCTCGACCGCCGAGGCGATGGCGGCGGACACCTGGCTGATGTCGCCGATGGTGCCGGTGATGGCCTGGATGGCCTGCACCGCCTCGTTGGTGGCCTGCTGCACCCCGGTGATCTGGCCGCGGATGTCGTCGGTGGCGCGCGAGGTCTGGGTGGCCAGCGCCTTCACCTCGCTCGCCACCACCGCGAAGCCCTTGCCCATCTCGCCGGCGCGCGCCGCCTCGATGGTGGCGTTGAGGGCGAGGAGGTTGGTCTGCGAGGCGATGTCGTTGATGAGGTTGACCACCTCGCCGATGCGGGCGGCGGCGGTGGCGAGGCCCTGGACGATGGTGTTGGCGTGGTTGGCCTCCTCCACCGCCTGGTTGGCGACGGTGGCGGCGTGGCCGACCTGCTTGCTGATCTCGCCGATGGAGGCGGACAGCTCCTCGGTGGCGGCGGCGACGGTCTGCACGTTGGCCGAGGTCTGCTCCGACGCGGTGCTGACGACGGTGGACTGGCGGCGGGTCTCCTGGGCAACGCGGCTCATGGTCTCGGCCGAGCCCTGGAGATCGGTGGCGGCGGAGGCGACCGACTGCACCACGGTCTGCACCGACGCCTCGAAGGTGCTGACCATCTGCGCCAGCGCGCGGCGCTTCTCGGCCTCGGCGGCCTGCTTCTCGGCGGCGCGCTCGGCCTCGATGCGCTGCATCTCCAGCGCGTTGTTCTTGAACGTCTGCACCGCGTCGGCCATCGAGCCGATCTCGTCGGCGCGGTCCAGGCCGGGAACGTCTGCGGAGAGGTCGCCGTGCGACAGCGCGTACATCGCCTCGCGGATGCGGTCGAGCGGGCGCAGGATGTGGCGCAGCATCACGAAGAAGCCGGCGAGGATCACCGCGGCCACCGCGCTCAGCGTCAGCACCGAGCCGATCATCGCGGCGCTCTGCGCCGCCTCCAGCGAGGCGCGCGACAGCCGCAGTTCCAGGACGCCGATCTTCTTGCCGCCGCGGGCGATGTCCTGGGTGAACAGCATGGCGTCCGCACTGGGGGCGGCGCCGTGCGTGTGCGTCGGCTTGCCGGCGCCGTCCAGCACGCGCGAGCCCTGGTAGTCCGGGTCGCGGGCGAAGCTCGCCAGGATCTTGGTGACGGTGTCGTCCTCCATGTTCCACAGCGGCGCCACGACCGCCTCGGCCTGCAGGGAGGTGATGAGGGTTCCGCGCGCCTCGACCAGCGCCCGCTGGGCGGCCGCCTCGTTGCGCAGCTGCCACGCGCTGAAGCCGGCGAAGACGAGGACCAGCAGCGCGGCGGTCCAGGCGAGGAACGTGACCTTCAGACTCTTGCGGCGGGTGGCGGCGGACATGGCGGGGCTTCCTGTCGGGGCGTGGAACAGGGGACGGGGAAAGGGGGCGGGCCCCCTCCCCCGGGGTCGGCGCTTACTTCAGGTACGGCTCGCTGATCGCCTTCCAGTCGGCGTCGGAGGCCATGCCCTCGACCGTCTTGGCGATGAAGCCGGCCAGCTCGGCGTCCGGGCCGGCGACGAACAGGCGGCGCTCGTACTTGCTGTGCGGCGTCGCCGAGACGTGCAGCTTGTCCGCCAGGTTCTCGCTCTTGATCAGGTAGCGCGCGGCGGTGTCGGCCAGGATGGTCACGTCGATGCGCGCCTGCGCCGCCTTCTTCAGGTTGGTCAGCTCGGAGTTGGCGTCGTCGCGCTTGACCTTGCCGCCGTCCACCAGCGCGTCGACCGGGCCGTAGCGGTGGCCGGCGACGCCGCCCAGGGTCTTGCCGGACAGGCTCTCCGGGCCGGCGTACTCGACCGGGGCCGCCTTCGGCGACACCACGGCGTTGGCGTCCTGGATGAGGGTGGCCGACCACTTGTACTTGGTCTGGTCCTGGTCGCCGAAGAACGCCGGCGTCGCCCACGGCACCACCACCGCCTTGCCCTCGGCCAGCGCGGTGTCCAGGCGCTTGCGCGGCATGGCCTCGACCACGAAGGTGTACTTGCCGCCCGACTTCTTCGTCATGTAGTCGGCCAGCGCGTAGGTCAGGCCCTTGCCCTGCTCGGTCACGAAGGGCGGGAATTCATGGTAGGTCATGACCGGCACGTCGGCGGCGTAGGCGCCCGAGGCGGTGGAGACCAGGAGGAGGCCGGCGAGGACGGAACGGATCATGGAACGGGTTCCTTGTGCGCTGTCACACGGTTGCGGCACGGCGGGAGCGCGGGTCAGGCGAGGCTCGGGCGTGTCGAAAGGGGTAAAGCAATGGGCGTGCCGCCGCGAAAACCGCGCGCCGCCGCCATTGTCGGTGCCGTCGCCGCTCCGCCACTCCCATTTGCGGGAATGGCGCAATGACCATTACCGGATCAGGGAATTGCCCGCGGGCGGGGGCGCGGCGGCGCGGCGGGCGGCCTGCAGCGCCTCGTGCCGGGCGCGGAAGCTCTGCAGCGCGTCGGCGGCCTCGGCGTGCCGCATGACGCCGAGCACGGCCGCGACCTCGATGTCGAAGCGCAGCTCCTCGATCAGATGGTCGAGCTGCCAGCGGGTCGTGCGCGCGTCGTGCGTGGCGAACCAGGCGCGGATCGCGGTCTGGCAGTCGGCGATGGTCTCCGTCCCGGCGCAGTCGGTGGCGACGCGCTCCAGCGCGGCGGCCATGGGCGGATCGAGCGCGCGGATCTCGTCCGCCGGGTCCGCCGCGGCGACGGCCGGCGCCAGCAGGAGCGCCGCCAACAGCGCGCCACCCCGCCCGGTCACGACGCCGCCCGCGCCGGTTCGGCGTTGCGGTTGGCGCAGAAGGCGCGCAGCCGCGCCAGATCGGCGATGGCGACGTCGCGCCCGGCGGTGGTGACGCCCAGCCGGCGCAGGCCGACGAAGGCGCGCGACAGGCTCTCCGGCACCATGCCGATCTTCTGCGCGATCTGGTTCTTGGCGATGGGCAGGCGCATGCGCACGCCGCCGCCGTCGGCCGGCTCCGCCGCGGACGCCTGCTGGAGCAGGTAGGAGCCCAGCCGCTCGGCCGCCGACATCGCCTTCAGGTCGCCGATCTGCTCGACCGCGGCGCGGTACTGCTGGGCGATCATGCCGAACAGCGCCTCGGCGAAGGCCGGCTCCAGCATGGCCAGCGAGCGGACCACCGCCACCGGCAGCGTGGCGACGCGCACCGGGCGGGTGGCGACCGCCTGCACCGGGCACGGGCCGCCGGCCAGCGCGGCGATGGCGTTGAGCGGACCGGGCTGGGCCATCACCTCGACCACCGTCGGCTGCCCCTCGCGCACCGCCGCCTCCAGCGACACCGTGCCGCTGAGCAGGATGAGCAGCTGGTCCGGCGCCGAGCCGCGGGCGAACAGGACGGCGCCGCGCGGCAGGCTGCGCACCTCGATCATCTCGGTCACGCCGCAGAAGCGCAGCAGCGACAGGCGGTCGAAGGGGGCGATGGACGACAGCGCCTTGGCGGCTTCGGCCTGGCGGCGGGTGCGGATCTTCTTCATGGCGGGGTCCGGGCGAAGGGATCAGTGGGCGATGGGCATGCCGCGCGGTTCCACGGCGTCGATCTCGGCGTCGAGGATGGCCTTGCGCTCCGCGGCGGAAACCTCCGGGAACAGCTCCAGGAACACATGGTCGGCGACGTCGCGGGCGCGGTCATCGGCGAAGCCGAGGATCAGGGCGTGGCAGTAGGCGCTGATGGCGATGCGGCCTTGCATGGGAGGCCTCGTGCGTTAGCGGGCGTCGTGCCGGCTGGTTTCGGGGCGGCGGGGCAGGACGCCGCGGGCCGGCGGCTTGGCGGGGGCGGCGATCGTCGGCTTCTCGCAGATCAGGCGGATCTGCGAGCGGACCTCCTCGTCGGCCTCGTTGCTCAGGGCCAGGAGGAATTCATAGTCGTCGCGCATGGCGACCTCGTGTCGTGGGGCGGTGTGTACGAACGGCAGTGCATGGGGCGTGCCACATCCCCACCCGCCGGAGCCGCGCCGCGCGGCTACCGCACGCTCCCGCTTTTGACACTGCCGTTCCCTCGGATGGGAGAATGGCCCCTTCCCGATAGGGGATTCCCGTTGATCCGCCGTCGTTCGCGCTGCGGCACGGCGTTTGCTGAGGAGGATGCGACCGCCCCGTCGCCCGACGCCCGCAGCCCAAGAAGAAGAGGACAGACGATGACCGCCGACACCGCCTTCACCATCATGGCGTTCCTCGACAAGGCCGAACGGACGCTTGGTGATGTCCGGCTGTACCCGACCGGCGGGACGCTGCGCGAGCGGCTGGAGAACAACCGCGAAACGCTGGCGCGCGCGCGCCGGCACCTGGAGGAGGCCCGCGCCCTGGCCTGATCCGCTCCGAACCGCCCGTTACCGTGCCGCCGACAGGGAGAACAGCGACTCGTAGTATTTCCGATAGGTGGTCTGCTCGATGGCATGGCGCGCCGCCGCCCGCACCTGCGCCCTGGGAACCCCATCGACCAGCATCGCCAGCAGAGGATCGACGAAGGGGCGCCGCGCCGCCGCCTCCCGCGCGTCCTCCACCCCGCCGGAGATCAGTTCCGCCGCCATCGACGCCTCGGTGACGAGGGCTTCCGCCTCCTCGTCCAGCATGGCGTCGATCCAGGCCGGCCGCGCCTCCACGTCCGCCGGTTGCGGCGGCGTCAGGCCGGCGCAGGTCCGCGCGGCGTGCGTGGATTCATGGGCCAGGACCAGGGTGGCCTCGCTGCCCTCCAGGTCCTGCGCCAGGATGATGAGGTGCTTGGTGTCGAGCCAGAGCCCGCCGATGCCCTTGGGCATGGAATGGCGGATCACCTGGATCCCGCAGGTGTCCAGGGCCGCCGCCAGCGGCCGGCCGACCGCCGTTGCGCGCAGGTCGGGCACGCCGTCCTGCGCCACCGCTGAGTTGGAAAGCAAGAGCATGCCCGCAAGGGCCAGGATCAGCCGCCGCATCGGAGCCCCTCCCGGAGAGCGCGCCCGCGCACACCCCGCGGGCATCCCCAGTGTACGCCCCGGCACGCCTCCGCCCCCTGCGGCCTTTGCGCCCCCATACCTTTGCCGGGGGCGCCGCGCCGCGTCAGTTGAGGGCCGAGACCTCGGCGCTGAAGGTGGCGTCCTTGACGCACAGCGCGCGCAGAGTCTCGTAGCTGGTCTGCGTCATCTGGGCGCCCGGCCGCGTCAGCGCGGCGCATTCGCGTGGCGAATGGACCTGCGACGCGTTCAGCGCGCCGTGATCGCCCACCCGCACCATGCCGGCGTTGGCGAACTTGTAGAGCCGCTCGTTGAGAGAGGCCCCGTCGTGCGCGCTGCAGCCGCCCAGCAGCAACGCGGCGCCGAAAAGCACCCGCTTCATTGTGACCGCCCGAATAAACACCGCCCGGCATCAACAATGCCATACCCCGAAAGAGAAGAGAACCACGCATCGATCTCGATGACGACACACGTGATCGATTTCTGTTGCGGCGTTGTCATGAATCGGCACTCGTGTTCCGCGGCGCGCCGCCCGCCGCTTGACCAATGTCAAAAGCTGCTCTGGGGGGTCGCGGCGCTCCTGGGATGGCTGGTGGCGGCGACCGCGCCGGCCGGCGCCGCCGTGCGCTGCCTGCCGGTCTCGGGCGACGAGGTACGCCGCGTCGTTGCCGCCGCTCCGGACACCGCACCCCCGGCGGCGGGGACGTGCGGGGCGCTGGCGTTGACCGGCGAGATCCGGCGCGGCGACGGCGACGCCGTGGCGGCGCTGCTGGCGCGCTCCGGCCCGTACCTCACGCGCATCGACACGGTGGCGCGCGGCGGCGACGCCGGCGAGGCGATGCGCATCGGCCGCCTGATCCGCGCCCGCCACCTGACCACGGTGGCGCCGCACTACCGTCCCGACCGCGGCGGCGTCTTCCCGCCGCACTGCAAGCCGGGCGCCGAGTGCGTGTGCGCCGGCGCCTGCTTCCTGGTGTGGGCGGCCGGCGTCGAGCGCCTGGGCGAGCACCTGCTGCTGCGCCGCGTCGCCGAACCGGAGGCCGCCGCGTACCTCGCCGCGATGGAGGTGCCGCCGGCCTACGCCGCGACGCTGGCCAGCCTGCCGGCGGGGGCGTCGCGCCCGCTGTCGGAGGAGCGGCTGGCGGCCGACCTCAAGGGCCTCGCCCCGGCGGAGCGGCAGCGGGTCACCGCGACCTGCGGCGCGTACAGCGAGGCGGAAGCCATCGACGAGCTGGCGCTCGCCGCGCGCCGGCGCACCGGCACGCCGCGCCTGACGCCGGCCGAGGAGCAGCGCCTGGGCCTGCTGCGCGAGAAGACCTCGGCGGTCGACCGCTGCCGCGCCGCGGCGCTGACCCTCGAACGCGTCCGGCGCTGGAACGAGGCGGCACCGCCTTGACACCGGACAACACCGAATTTGAGATTGCCGAATAAGACGGCCCCGCGCGGCGTCTAAGCCGACGTGGTTTGACTGAACCTTAACCACCGGGCCGTTTGAATAGTCTCCATCCCCTGGTGTGGAGACTAGCGGCCGTCATAAGAGCGCCTTGCGGCGTGGAGGAATGCGTCGGCGATGCAGTTGGGGACGCTGTCTTGGGCGGAGGCGCTGGTCGAGCTCCTGAAGGGGGTCGGCCTGCTCGCGCTCGTCGCCATCCTCTACGGCGACCTGGAACACCGGCTGAGCCGCCGGCGGGCATGGCCGCTGACGTGCGGCGCGCTGTTCGGCGCCGGGGCGCTGATCGCCATGGCGCAGCCGGTTCCGGTGGCGACGGGCGTCATCATCGACGCGCGCGCGGTGATGCTGGGCCTCGCTGGCCCGATCTGCGGGCCGACCGCCGCCGCCGTGGCCGCCGCGATGGCCGCGGCCTACCGGGTCTGGCTCGGCGGCGCCGGGGTGTACGCCGGGCTGGGCGCCATCGCGTCGTCCGCGCTGATCGGCGTCGGCTTCGCCCGCGTCGCCGCGGCGCGCCGGATGCGGCTGGGCAGCCGGCACATGGCGCTGCTCGGCCTGTGCACCGGCCTCGCCTACGTGGCCTGCGCGGCGCTGCTGCCGCCGGAGCTGCGCGGCACGCGGCTGCACGACGACAGCGCGATGCTGGTCGCCGTCTCGGTGCTCGGCACCGCGTTCCTCGGCACGCTGCTGCTGCGGGAGCGCCGCCGCGTCGAGAGCGAGCGCGCGCTGCGCGACAACGAGGCCCGCTACCGCCTGATCGCCGACGCCGTCTCCGACGTGATCGGCAAGGTCGGGCCGGACGGCGTGCTGACCTTCGCCTCCGGCGCCGTGCGCGAGATGATGGGCTGCGCGCCGTCCGACCTGGTCGGCCAGCGCTTCATCGACCTGCTGCACCCGGCCGACCGGCTGGCCGCCGGGGCGCTGCCCGGCGGCGGGCACGCGCCGCCCGCGCCGGAGTCGCGCTTCACCGGCCGCATCCGCCACGCCGAGGGACGCTGGGTGTGGGTCGAGGTCGGGGTGAGCGCCTTCGCCGGCCACGCCGCCGGCCGGGCGCCGGCCTACGTCATGGTGATCCGCGACATCGCCCGGCGCGTCGAGGCTGACGCGGCGCTGCGCGAGAGCGAGGCGCGCTACCGCCTGCTGGCCGAGAACGTCTCCGACGTGATCGTGCGGGTGTCGCTGGACGGGGTGCGCACCTATTGCTCGGGGGCGGTGCACGACGTGTTCGGCTACCGGCCGGGAGAGCTGACGGGACAGGGCTTCACCAGGCAGGTCCACCCCGAAGACCGCGCCACCGCGGGCGCCCTGTTCAGCCGCCTGACACCGACGCGGCCGCGCGGCACCGCCAGCTTCCGGATGCAGCACAAGGACGGCGGCTGGGTGTGGACGGAGGCGTCGGCCAGGCTGCTCACCGACCCGCGCACCGGCGAGCCGGTGGAGTTCGTCTTCGTCATCCGCGACATCGTCGACCGCAAGCGCATGGAGGAGGACCTGGAGGAGGCCCGGCGCACCGCCGAACTCGCCAACCAGTCCAAGAGCGCCTTCCTCGCCAGCCTCAGCCACGAGCTGCGCACGCCGCTCAACGCCATCATCGGCTTCGCCGACCTGATCGCCCGCGAGGCGTTCGGCCCGGCCGGCGACCGGCAGTACGTGCAGTTCGGCTCCGACATCCGCGACAGCGGCCAACACCTGCTGGGCCTGATCAACGAAATCCTCGACCACGCCAAGGCCGAGGCCGGCCGCCTGCGCCTGCACGAGGACACAGTGGACCTCTCGGCGGCTGTCCGTTTCTGCACCCGAATGATCACGGCGCGGGCCGAGCGCTCCGGCGTCACGCTCACCGCCAGGGTGGCGGCCGAGGCGCAGTTCATCCGCGCCGACGAGAAGCGGATCCGGCAGATCGTGCTGAACCTGCTGACCAACGCGGTGAAGTACACGCCGAGCGGCGGTCAGGTCACCGTGACCGTGGACCTGCAGGAGGGTGCGCCGACGGTCACCGTGTCCGACACCGGCATCGGCATCGACGAGAAGGACATGCCGCGCGTCCTCCAGGCGTTTGAGCAGGTCGAGAACCCGGCGAACCGACAGATCACCGGCACCGGCCTGGGGTTACCGCTGACCCGGCATCTGGTGGAGCTGCACGGCGGCACGCTGGCGTTGAGCAGCTGCGTCGGCAAGGGATCCACCATAGCGGCGCGCTTCCCGGCGGAGCGTCTGGTTCGCCTCCCCGCCCCCTGCGCCGCCGCCGCGCAGGCGCCGGGCGTCGCCAGCATTCTGGTGGTGGACGACGACGCTCTGCTGCGCCAGGCCACGGCGCTGGTGCTGGAGGGCTACGGGCACCGTGTCCTACAGGCGGGAAACGCCAACGAGGCGCTGGCGGTGCTGAACGGCGGCGAAACCATCGACCTGCTGGTCACCGACGTGATCATGCCGCCGGGCATGAGCGGGATCGAACTGGCCCAGCAGGTGAAGCGCCTGTGGCCCGCCCTGGGCATCATCGTCACCTCCGGCTTCGCGACGCACACGGTGACCAGCAGCGACGATCCGCAGCCGGTCTACGAAATGCTGCCCAAGCCGTTCTCGGCGCTGGAGCTGAAGGCGAAGATCGACACCCTGCTCGCCGCCGCCCCGCGCCCCGCGCCGCCCGCGCTGCCGGCGCCGGCGCCGGCCTCCGCCCCGCACCCGCTGCGCATCCTGGTGGCCGACGACCTCGACAGCAACCGCACGGTGGCCTCGGCCATCCTGCGCCTCGCCGGGCACGCGGTGGACACCGTGGAGACCGGTGCCGAGGCGCTGGACGCCGTGCAGCACGCCCGCTACGACCTCGTGCTGATGGACGTGCAGATGCCGGTGATGGACGGTCTGGCGGCGGCGCGCGCCATCCGCGCCCTGCCGCCGCCGGTCGGGCGGCTGCCGATCCTGGCGCTGACCGCGGGCGCCCTGCCCCGCCAGATCGAGGAGTGCCGCAACGCCGGGATGGACGGCCACGTGCTGAAGCCCATCGAGCGCGCCGCCCTGCTGGCCGCCGTGCAGAGCGCCGCCGCCCACGGCGCCAACGCCCTCGATCCCGACGAGGCCGACCTGCCGGTGCTCGACGAGTTCATCCTGGACGAATTGCGGGAGTCGCTCAGCAACGGCTCCTGCGCTGACTTGATCGACGACTTCCTGCGCTCGGCGCCCGAGCGGCTGACCGCCCTGCGCGCCGCCGGCGACGATCTGGCGGCGGTGGACCGCCGGGCGCACGCGATGGTGTCCTACGCCGGCAACGTCGGCCTGCGCGTGCTGCCGGCGCGCTGCCGCCAGCTCTGCGCCGCCGCGCACGAGGGCGACCTCGCCGCCGTGCGCGCCCTGCACGCCCTCGTCGAGGAGGCGGCGCAGGAAGGGCTGGCGGCGCTGCGGGCCTACCGGGAACGCATGCCGATCCCGATGACCTAGGGCCCGGCGATCCCGATCGTCCTGCTCTCCCCGGGGAACCGCTCGGCCAGCGGGGCGAACGGCGCCTTGCCGGCGCGGTACTCGGTGGGCAGGCCCTTGCAGACGTTCTTGACGAAGCGGATGTCGTGGCCCTGGTTCTGCTCGTCCAGGGCGGCGCGCGCCTTGACCAACGCCTCGTCCATGCGCCGCGCGGTGTCGCGCGCCGGGCTGCGGGAGCCGGCGCGCGCGGCCTCCTGCGCCAGCACCGCCTCGATCTTCGCTTGGGCGTCCTTCACGTCGTCGAAATACTGCTCCATGACGTCGAGGTGCTCCTCGCGCCGCTCGACGTCGTGGTCGGCGCAACGCGCCACCATGGCGATGGTGCGGGCAACCCAGTCCCAGAGGACCGCGGCGTCGTCCGCGCCGCCCGCCCGCGCCGGGGCGGCGCACAGCAGGGCCGGCACCGTCGCCATGACCGCCAGGAAGGACGCGCGTCTTCTCACCACCACCGCTCCGCGACAGGACCGTTCCGCTTCTACCCAGGCCACCCGGACCTCGCAACAGCATAGTCCCCCGCCCGCTGGGGAAACCGTGACAAAGCCGCCGCCCGGCACGTTTCTTGCGGCCGCGCGCCGGTCCGGACGTGGGGAGGGTCGATGCGGATGCGCTGGGGTGCGCTGATGGCGCTGGCCATGCTGGCGGCGTGCAGCCGCCCGGTGGCCGAGGTGCCGAGGATCGACGGGGACCGCCAGCGGGCCGAAGCCGACCTGCAGCTCCGCCTCGCCGCCGAACGCGGCCTCGCCGGCCTGTCCGCGCCGCCCGCCATGCCCGGCAGCGCCGACGGCATCACCCGGCTGCAACGCCTGCACGCGATCGGCGCCCGGGTTCTGGAGGCCAACGCGCCACTGTGCGGCCGGCGGCTGCGCCACGATCTCGGCGTGGTGCCGATGAACCGCTCCGACAGCCCGTTCGCCGCCGACTTCCTGCGCCACTTCGAGAACGACCCGGCCGTCGTGGTGCTCGCCGACACCGGCCCCGCCGGGCCCGACCGGCCGCGTCCCGGCGACCGGCTGCTGGCGGTGGACGGCGAGCCGGTGCCGACCGGCCGCGACACGCTCCCGCAGGTCCAGGCGCTGCTGAAGCGCGCGGCAGCGACGGGGCGCCCGGTCGTGCTGTCGCTGCGCCGCGACGACGCGCCGCTGGAGCTTCGACTGACGCCGAGGTTGCGCTGCGACTACGACGTGCTGCTGGACCGCGCCGGCATGGTCAACGCCTTCGCCGACGGCCGCTCGGTGCGCTTCACCACCGGCATGGTCGACTTCGCCGGCGACGACGAGCTGGGCCTGATCTTCGGCCATGAGCTGGGCCACAACGCCATGGAGCACATGGACAAGCGCGAGGAGAACGCCCGCGCCGGCTCGACGCTCGGCGCCGTCCTCGACCTGCTGACCGGGGCGGAGCATCTCGGCGGCTACTGGGCCGACGTGGCGCGCGGCGCCTACGGCCGCGACTTCGAGGCGGAGGCCGACTATGTCGGCGCCTACTACGCGGCGCGCGCCGGCTTCGACGTGGCGGCGGCGGCCGGCGTCTGGCGACGCCTGGGGGCGGCCAACCCGCGCACCATCACCATGTCCACCAGCCACCCGACCAACCCCGCCCGCTTCGTCGCCCTGGAATCCGCCGCCCGCGAGATCGACGCCAAGCGCCGCACCGGCGCCGAGCTGCGCCCGGAGATCCGACTGCGCTGACCACCGGACGGCCCTTGTCTCCACCGCGGGAATGCCAAGGCGCGGTTTTCCGGGAATGGGGAATCCCGGCGGGAATCCTCCACGGATTCACAGGCCATGACCCTGGCACGCCCCTTGCGAAGACCGGGATGCGCGCCGCCGGACGTCGGACCCGCGCACCGGACAAGGGAGACCGCCATGACGCGCACTCTGACCGCCCTCGCCGCCCTGGTGGCCATCGCCGCTCCGGCCGCCCTGTCCTCCGCCACCCCGCGCGACGCCGCACCGCTGCACCGCGCCGGCACCAGCCTCTCCATCGCGGTCGAGATGCCCTTCACCGCCACGGTGATCGAGGCCTACGACACCGCCGAACACACCTACGCCCTGGTCGAGGACGAGGACGGCCGCCGCTGGCTGGCCGCCCCGCGCGCCGCGGTGAAGCCGGGCATGGCGGTGCGCCATTCCGACGGCACGTTGCAACGCAACGTCCACGCCACCGACCTGAACCGCACCTTCGCGGGCGTCTACGTCATCGCCGCCCTCCAGGCGGAATGAACGGTAAGCACGCCACGGAAAAGGCCGGGCAAAACGCCCGGCCTTTTTGTTGCCTGCGGTGGCGGGAGGGCGGCTCAGTACCCGCCCTTCTTCCCCGTGCTGCCGACGAAGGTGAAGGCCCACTCCAGCGACACCGGCTGCCACCAGGGCTTCGCGCCGGTCTCCTTGTCGAGGTGGCGCGGAAACACCTTGGCCGACGGCGGGGCGACGATCAGCTCGACCGTGTACTTGCCCGGCCCGTTCAGCAGCAGGTTCGCCGCGTAGTGCGGGCCGTCCGAGGCGATCATCGGCTTCAGCACACCGTCGCCGACCCAGTCGGTGCCCTGCTTGCGCACGATGTACTCGACCTGCAGGTAGGGCACGAAGGCGCCGGGGAAGAAGCCGTAGGCGTTGTCCCTGGTGGCGGTGATCACCGCCTCCAGGTGCGCGTCGGCCGGGCCGCTGTGGCCGGCGTGCGGGTTGGCGGCGGGCTTGCCGGGCTCGTCGCTGGTCTCCACCTCGACCGCCTGGATGTAGCGCGTGACGATGCTCATGCCCTCGCGCTCGGCGGTGCCGATGTCGCGGCCGGCGGCGAGCGCCACCGGCGCGGCGGCGCCCAGCAGCAGGGCGGCGAGCGGAAGGGCGTACAGGGTCTTCATCGGGAAATCCTCAGGCAAACGGAAGGTCGTCAGAGTCCGGATCACAGGCCGAACAGCGCCGGCCACCAGCCGAACGCGATGGCGGCGCTGCCCAGCGCGCCGGGCAGCAGCGGCAGCCAGCGCCGCGACGCCGCCAAGCCCTGGCCGGCCAGGATGCGCCAGCCGAGCCAGCCGCTCCACACCAGGCTGGCGGCGAACAGCAGGCCCTTGGCGGCGCGCACCGCCTCCGGCCCGAATCCCAGCAGTTGCAGCGGCGCGAACAGCGCGGTGCCAAGCCCGACGGCCAGCGACACCATGGCCACCGGCGCGTACTGGTAGCCCAGCTCGGTGAAGCGGCGGGCGAAGCCGGAGTCCGCCCCGGCCCGGCCGGCGAGGCGCGCCGCGGCGGCCGTGGTTGCGCCCAGCAGCGCAGCGTACAGCGCCATCACCGCCAGCATCGCCGCGACGATCAGGAAGAAGTCGAGCCAGACCAGAACCTCGCGGCGCTCCGGGTGGACGCTCATCAGCCACGCCGGCCCCGGCTCGGCGAGCCAGAGCAGGTCGCGCTCGATGGCCCATTCGCCGAACGCCTGCCGGAGGTCCTGCCACACCGGCAGGATCTGCCACAGGAAGCCGCCCAGCGCGATGCCGGTGCCGATGAACAGGAACCACACCTCCATCGGGTTGGCGTGATGGTGGCGGATCTCTTCCACCTCCTCGCCCGGCCGGCGCAGGCGCAGCGCCACGCCGCCTTTGGCCTCGGGGTTGACGCAGCGGAAGCACTCGATGCAGTGGCGCGATTCCTGTTTGCGCGTCACGTCGATCATGGTCGGGCAGACGCCGTGCTCGGTGTAGGCCTCGCCGCCGGGCAGCCGCAGCTTCGGCTGGAACTCCACCGCGCCGAGGCGCGAGAAGACGCCGAGCAGCAGGCCGATCGGGCACATGTGCCGGCACCACGCGCGCCGGCGCCGGCCGTACAGGAAGCCGACGACGACGGCCGCCGCCATGGTGCCGCCGAACACGCCGGCCGCCGCTTCCGGGTGGTCACGCACGCCGACGGTCTGGCCGAGGATGGTGACGATGAGGAAGCTGACCACCGGCAGACCTTCCCAGCGCATCCAGGCGGGGATGCCCCACTGCGGGCCGAAGCGGTTGCCCCACTCGGCCGCCGCGCCCATCGGGCAGAGGATGCCGCACCAGGAGCGCCCGGTGACGATGACGGACAGGAACACCAGCGGGAACCACAGCCCCCACAGCACGTAGGATGCGAACGGCGTGATGTGGTCGAACGCCCCGGCGCCCGGCGGCGCTTCCGGCGTGAACAGCGGCCCGAAGATGATCGTCATGAAGACGACGAACATCGCCGCGTGCACGGCGGCCAGCCGGCGGCGGTGGCGGACGAAGAAGCCCTCGACGGCGCGGGTCAGCGCGGTGACGGCCGACGGCCGCGCCGGCGCGCGGCGGATGGCGCAGGGGGTGGACTCCACGGTCCGGGCTTGGGAAGTGTTGCCGCTCATGGCAGGTGTCCGGTTGCATCGGGCTCGACGCCCGCGGACACGGCAGCAAGATCCGGACCAACGCGGCGCCCGGCACCCATGGCGTTCCCAAGGTCGGGAGTCCGTTCCGGCGTTTCCATTTCCGGGAATCGCTTCCCGGCGCGGGGAAGCCGGCGGACGGCGCGTCCCGCAAAAGAAAACGCACCGGCCGTGGAAACGGGCGGTGCGTCGAGGAAGCGGCGTTGGGAGAGATCGTGAAGCCGCACTGTGCACGCTGACTTTCGCAAAGCGCGTGCCAGCGGCGCCGGACGGCCGGCAGCATTTTTCTGCGACCGTGCCGCAGTGGCCCGGCTTTGGCATGGACCCCGGCGGGCGTCCGCGCGGCGCCCTTCCCGCAGCCGTGGTTCAGAACCATGTCCCGCCGTCTCGTCCTCGCCGCCATGCTCAGCCTTCCGCTCTGCGGATGCTATGGCCTGTGGGACACGAACCAGACGCTGATCCAGTTCGTGACCGGCGCCAAGCTGGAGGTCGCCAAGAAGCCGACCTACGCCGAGGAGCGCGACGGCGCACGCCGACGCAAGGTCATCGTAAAGACCAAGGCCGAGGTGGAGGCGGAGAAGGCCAAGAAGGGCGGCGACGGCAAGCCCGCCGAGAAGGGCGACGACTCCGACGTCGCCATCCTGAAGAAGGCGCAGGAGCGCGTCGACAACAAGGACAAGCCCCCGGCCGAACCCAAACCCGCCGAGCCCAAACCGGCGGAGAGCAAGCCCCCCGAGAACAAGCAGACGCTGCCGACCCCGCCCGACGACGCCAAGCCGGATGACACCCAGGTGGTGGCCAAGCCGCAATACCCCGAGCAGAAGGCGCCGCCCGCGGTGCCGCGCCCGGCGGTGAAGGTGGACGCCTCGGCCGACGCCGCGGGCACCAAGCCGATGATCCCCCTGCCCTCGCCCGCCAAGTCGATCCCGCAGAACGCCACCCCGGCCGAGAAATCCTGGCAGGCGAAGACGGCCAAGCGCGACAGGAAGGCCCCGCAGCAGCAGGAGCACAAGGCGGACGCACCGGCCGAGGGCAAGCCGGCGGACACGCCCAAGGACAGCTGAAGGCTGGATCGCGCCGCGCCTTCGGTGTAGGACTGGCCGCGTTTCAGGTGCCCACGGGGTTTCCCCTGGGAGAATCGGGAAGGCGGTGCGACTCCGCCACGTGCCCAACGCTGTGAGGGGGACCGTCCGGACACACGCCACTGGCCCGCGCTGGGAAGGCGTCCGAACGGGATGAACCCGAGTCAGAAGACCGGCCTGAAAGCCATAGGGCCCCGCCATGGACGGGCGGCGGCTCACGCTTTCCCATGCAGGGGACACCATGGAAGCCAGTCTGATCCAGAGCAATCCCGACTTTTCCGCCGCCGAGCGCGACAGCGTCTACCGGTGCATCCACCAGCGGCGCGACGTCCGCGGCCAGTTCCTTCCGGACCCGATTCCGGACGCGACGCTGGCGCGCCTGCTGCGGGCCGCGCACCACGCCCCCTCGGTCGGCTTCATGCAGCCCTGGGACTTCATCGTCGTGCGCGAGGCCGAGGCCAAGCAACGGGTGCACGACGCCTTTGCGGCCGCCAACGCCGAAGCCGCGACGATGTTCGAGGGCGACCGGCAGCGGACGTACCGCACGCTCAAGCTGGAAGGCATTCTCGAAGCGCCGGTGGGGATCTGCGTCACCTGCGACCGCCGCCGCACCGGCCCGGTCGTCGTCGGACGGACGCACCAAAAGGAGATGGACCTCTACAGCGCCGTCTGCGCGGTCCAGAACCTGTGGCTGGCGGCGCGGGCGGAGAACCTCGGCGTCGGCTGGGTGAGCATCATGCGGCACGCCGACCTGCGCCGGGCGCTGGGCATCCCGCCGTCGATCCGGCCGATCGCCTACCTGTGCGTCGGCCGCGTCTCGCACTTCTTCGAGAAGCCCGAACTGGAAACCGCCGGCTGGCTGCCGCGCACGCCGTTGTCGGAGATCGTGTGGTTCGACCGCTGGCAGGAGCGGTCCGGGGCGGAACCGCTGCTGGAGCATCTCCAGCCGTAACGAAAAAGGGGCCGCGCGAAACCCGCGCGGCCCCCTCCCAAAAACCCGAAGGCGCGGTCAGCCCTCCGGCAACTCCTCGATCTGCTTCTTCAGCTCCTTGAACTCGGCCGACTTCGGATCCAGCCCGCCGAGCAGCTTCGACCAGTGCGTCCGCGCCATCCGGAAATGCCCGGCCTGCAGCTCGGCCAAGCCGACGAAGTACTGCGCGTCGGCGTTCGCCGGGTCGAGCGCCAGGATCTCGCGCATCACCGCGACGTACTCGCCCGGCAGCTGCTCCGGCTCGCCGGCCATCAGCAGCAGGACGTCGGCGTAGTCCATCTTGACCTGGACGTCCGCCGGCTTCAGCGCCACGGCCTTGGCGTAGGCGTCGCGTGCCTTCTCCATGTCGCCGAGCACCCGGTAGGAGCGGCCGAGCTTCACCCAGCCCTCCGCGTCGTCGCCGTTCTGCGCCAGCTTGTCGGCGAGCTGCACCACCATCGCCTTGACCATCTCCGGCGTGTCGCGCTGGGCCGGGGCGACGCGCTCGTGGCGGGCGTCGCCCACCGAGGCGGTGACCGGCGACTGCGGCGGTACGCTCTCCGGGGCGACGCCGGCCGAGGCGGCGGCCTCCCGCATGCGCTCGCGCAGGAACGGCAGCCAGGGCGCCTCGGGGGCGGAGTCCTTCTCCAGGTCGCGCCAGATCGCCACCGCCTGCACGGCGTCGCCGAGCTGCATCGCCTCCATTCCCAGATAGAAGCGCGAGCGCGGGTCGCCCGGGTGCAGGCGCAGCGCGTTGCGGAATGCGTTGCCGGCCTCCGCCGTCACCGCGCCGCCGCCGGCCAGCGTGATGGACTCACCCAGCGTCGCGTAGGTCTCCGGGTCGGTGCTGCCGAGCTTGGCGGCCTGCCGCAGCGACGCCGCAGCCTCGTCCAGCCGGTTCAGCGCGCGGTAGGAGCGGCCGAGCAGTTGCCAGCCCTCGACGTCGTTGGGGTTCTCGGTCAGCTTGGCCGACAGCCCCTCGATCATCGCCAGGATGGTCGGGTCCTGGTCGCCGCCCAGCTGCTGGCGCTCGGCCTGCGCCACCTCGTAGGGCTTGTCGGGCAAACCGGGCACGCCGAGGTGGTCGTAGAGCCCGACCGCCGCTGCCGGCACGACCACCGCCAGCGAGCCGGCCAGCGCCATCCGCGCACCGCGACCCACCGGCCGGGCGGCGCCGTCGCGGCCGACACCGAGGATGCGGCGCTGGACCTCGATGCGCGTCGCCTCGGCCTGATCGGGCGTCAGCAGGCCGGCCTCGACGTCGCGCTCCACCTCGGCGAGCTGGTCGCGGTAGACCGCCACGTCGTGCGCGGCGCGGTCGGACGCCGACGCGTCGCCCCGGCGCAGCAGCGGCAGCAGCAGGAGCGCGAGGACCGCCGCGGTCAGCGCGGCGAGAACGAGCCAGAAGGTCATCATGCCTGGCCTCCGTTGGACAGGATCTGGTGCAGGCGGGCCTGTTCGGCCTCGCTGAGCGGTGCTGGGGCGGCCTCGGCGGCGCGGCGGCGCAGCAGCGGGCGCGCGGCCAGCAGCGCGAGCAGGAGCAGGACCGCCGGCGCGGTCCACAGCGCCACCGTCGTCGCCTTCACTGGCGGCTTCAGCAGCACGTAGTCGCCGTAGCGGTCGGTGAGGAAGCGCACCACGTCGGCGTCGCTGTCGCCGGCGCTCAGCCGCTCGCGGACGATGACGCGCAGATCGCGGGCGAGCGGCGCGTCGGAATCGTCGATGGACTGGTTCTGGCAGACGAGGCAGCGCAGATCCTTGCTGATCCCGCGGGCCCGCAGCTCCAGCGTCGGGTCCTTCAGCACCTCGTCGGGCATCACGGCGCCGGCCGAGGCGGGCAGCACCAGCAGCAGGACGGCGAAGAGCAGACGTTTCATGGCTCAGGCTCTCCCGGCGGCGCTGCCGGCCGGCAGCGCGGCACGCGCCCGCACCGGCGCCCCGACGCGGTGGCGGCGGTCGGACAGGCTGGCCAGCCCGCCCAGCGCCATCAGGATGCCGCCGGCCCACAGCCACGGCACCAGCGGGTTGAAGTACAGCCGGGTGACGAAGGCGCCCTTCTCGTTGTCGCCGATCACCGCGTAGAGATCGCCGAGGACGGTCGTCTCGATGGCCGCCTCGGTGGTCGGGCGCTGCGGCTGCATGTACATGCGCTTTTCCGGGTGCATCACGGTGAAGGGCTTGCCGTCCTTCGTCACCGTGAAGGTGGCGCGCGCCGCGACGTAGTTGGGCCCGCGCGCCTCCTCGACCGCGTCAAGGCGGTAGCCGTAGCCGGCGACCGTCACCGTCTCGCCGATGCGCTGGGTCTGGATGCTCTCGACCTTCCAGGCCGAGGAGCCGGTGATGCCGGCGATCACCAGCGCCAGCCCGAGGTGCGACAGCAGCAGCCCGTAGGCCGAACGCGGCAGGTGCACCAGCCGGTGCAGGCTGTCGCCCAGCGGGATCTGGAACAGCCGGACGCGCTCGACGGTCTCGGCCAGCGTGCCGACGGCGAGGTACGCGGCCAGTCCGGTGCCCAGCGCCGCCCACCACGGCGAGGTGGAGCCGCCGAACAGCAGCGTCGCCGCCGCGACGGCCAGCGCGATGACCACCGCCGGGCTCAGCGTCTTCAACGCCCGCATCAGGTTGCCGCGCTTCCAGGCCAGCAGCGGGCCGATGGCCATGACGATCACCAGCGGCACCGACAGCGGCACGAACACCGCGTTGAAGAACGGCGCCCCCACCGACAGCTTGCCGAGGTTCAGGGCGTCGGCGAACAGCGGGTACAGCGTGCCGAGCAACACCGTGCCGGTCGCCGTCGCCAGCAGCACGTTGTTGAGCACCAGCGAACCCTCGCGGCTGACGCCGGAGAACAGCCCCCCCGACTTCAGCACCGGCGCCCGCACCGCGTAGAGGCCCAGCGAGCCGCCGACCGTCGCCAGCAGCAGGCCGAGGATGAACAGGCCGCGCCCCGGGTCGGAGGCGAAGGAGTGCACCGAGCTGATGACGCCCGAACGCACCAGGAAGGTGCCGAGCAGGCTGAGGCTGAAGGCGACGATGGCGAGCAGGATGGTCCAGGTCTTCAGGGTGTCGCGCTTCTCGACGATGATCGCCGAGTGCAGCAGCGCCGTGCCGGCCAGCCACGGCATGAAGGAGGCGTTCTCGACCGGGTCCCAGTACCACCAGCCACCCCAGCCGAGTTCATAGTAGGCCCACCAGGAGCCCAGCCCGATGCCGACGGTCAGGAAGGTCCAGGCGGCCAGCGTCCACGGCCGCACCCAGCGGGCCCAGGCGGCGTCGACCCGCCCCTCGATCAGCGCGGCGACCGCGAAGGAGAAGGCGATGGAGAAGCCGACATAGCCCAGGTACAGGAACGGCGGGTGGAAGGCGAGGCCGGGGTCCTGCAGCAGCGGGTTGAGGCCGCTGCCGTTCAGCGGCACCGGGTCCAGCCGCTCGAACGGGTTGGAGGTCAGCAGGATGAACAGCGTGAAGCCCACCGCGATCATCGCCTGCACCGCCAGCGTCCGCGCGCGCAGGCTGGCCGGCAGGTTGCGGCCGAAGCTGGCGACCGCCGCGCCGAAGCCGGCGAGAATGGTGATCCACAAGAGCAGCGAGCCCTCGTGGTTCGCCCACAGGCCGCTGACCTTGTAGAGCATCGGCTTGTCGGTGTGCGAGTTCTGGGCGACGTTCGCCACCGAGAAGTCGCTGGTCACGTAGGCGTGCATCAGCGCGCCGAACGCGGTGCCGACCAGCAGCAGCTGGGCGAACGCCGCGGTGCGGCCGAACGCCATCAGCGCGCGGTCGCCGCGCTGCGCGCCGACCAGGGGAACGATCGCCTGCGCCATCGCCACCGCGACGGCCATGACCAGCGCGTAATGGCCGATTTCCGTGATCATCCGAGTTGGCTCCTGCCGCTCGTTTCAGAGCCCCTCTCCCTTGAGGGAAGAGGGGTTGGGGAGAGGGTGGCGCCGCGAAGCGGCCAGGAAGTTCGATCCCCCTCTCCCCAAACCCCTCCCCCTCAAGGGGGGAGGGGCTTCAGAGGCCCTTGCGGAAACGGGTCAGGCCGCCGAAGCTGCCGACCCAGACCTCGCCGTTCCCGGCGAAGGCCATGGAAAACACGTTGTTGCCGAGCAGGCCGTCCTGCTCCGTGATGGTCGTGAAGGCCTTGCCGTCGTACCGAGCGAGGCCACGGTTGGTGCCGATCCAGATCGTGCCGTCCGGCCCCTTCTTCAGCATGAAGATGTGATTGGACGGCAGGCCGTCGGCGACGGTGAAAGTCTTGAACTCCTTGCCGTCGAAGCGCGACAGCCCGGCGCCCCAGGTGCCCGCCCAGACGTTGCCGCCATCGTCCACGGCGATCGAGATGACGTAGTTCGGGTTGTAGGCGGTGGTGACGTCGCCCAGCCCCTGCTCCTGCTTCTGCTGGGCGTGGTGGCGCGACTGGGTGCCGGGGTCGTTGTTCAGCTCGCCCTGGCCCTTCACCGTCTCGGCCTTGGCGCCCAGCCCCCGGGCGTGGGTCCAGTTCTCCCATTTGCCGTCCTGGTAGCGGGCGAGCCCGCCCTCGGTCGCCATCCAGACCTCGCCGTTCTTGCCCTCGGCGAGGCCGTAGACCCAGTCGTTCGGCAGACCGCCGCCGGTGGAGGCCACCGTGTGCAGCTCCCAGGCGTCGATGTCGTCCATCGCGCCGCCCTTGATCCGGTTGGCGCCGGACCAGGTGGCGATCCACACGTCGCCGCTCTTCGTGCGCAGCGCGCCGTAGATGAAGGCGTCGCCCATGCCCTCCGGCACGTTGTAGCCGCGCCACGCGTTGGTCTTCAGGTCCAGGACCGACAGCCCGCCGCCGTAGGTGCCGACCCACATCTCGTCGCCGTGGCGCTGCAGGTAGAAGATGCCGTTGGACAGCAGGCCGGACTTGTTGTCGTAGACGGTGTACTTGTCCTCGGGGATCGAGTAGCGGATCACGCCGCCCGAGGACCCGACCCACAGCGTGTCGCCGTCGGCCCACAGCGCCTTGACGTTGCGGTTGCCCATGCGGAAGTGGTCGAAGTCGCGCAGCGCCGGGTGGTTGGCCGGAGCCGCCGCCTGCGGCGCGGCGGCCGCGGGAACCGCCGGATGGCCGGCGGGCGGCTGCGCACCGGGCGCGATGGGCGGCGCGGCGACGGGGGCCGGCGCGCTCGCCACGGGGGCCGGGGCGGCCGGGGCCGGCGCCTGCTGGCGGCCGAGCTGGTAGGCTCCCACGGCGACGACGGCCACGGCGGCGCCGGCGGCGATGAGGACGTTCCGCATGGACTGGATTCCGATCACTGCTTGCGGTGGAGGAGGTGGCTGACGCCACCCTGCACGCCGAACCACGCGGAGCCGTCCGGCGTCAGCGCGATGGCGTACACGTTGTCGTTCAGAAGGCCGTCGGCCTTGCCGTAGTTCACGAAGCGCTTGCCGTCCCAGTGGCTGACGCCGTGGTTGGTGCCGAACCACAGGCCGCCGTCCTTGTCCTGGGCGATGGCGTAGACGACGTTGCCGGCCAAGCCGTCGGCGGTGCTGAACGACGTCCAGGACTTGCCGTCGTAGAGCGAGACGCCGCCGCCCCAGGTGCCGAACCACACGCCGCGGCCGGTGTTGTCCACCTTGACCGAGAAGACGTAGTTCGGGTTGTAGGTCTCCTGCCCCGCCGCCTCCAGCGCCAGGTCGTGGCGCGAGCGGGTGCCGAGGCCGGTGTTGGCGCTGCGCGGCAGGTTGCCGGCGTTCTCCGCGCCCAGGCCGTCCTTGTGCGTCCACGACGTCCAGCTCTGGCCGTCGTGCATGGTCACCCCGCCCTCGGTGCCGAACCACACGCGGCCCTGCGCGTCGATGTCGATGCCGTAGACCCAGATGTTGATCAGCTCGTTGCGGTAGGTGGTGAAGGCGCCGGTCTGCGGATCGACGTAGTTGGCGCCGTCCCAGGTGCCGATCCACGCCCCGCCCTTCCTGTCGAAGGCGAAGGCGTACACCCAGTAGTCGGCCAGCCCGTGCATCGGGAAGTACACCTTCCACGCGCCGGCCTTGTCGTAGGTGCTGGCGCCGCCGGCGTTGGTGCCGAACCAGACCTTGCTGTCCGGGGCGACGCCGATGGCGAAGACGTACTCGTTGGCGAGGCCGTGCTCGCGCGTGAAGGTGTTCCTGGGCACGTTGCCCTTCAGGTCCACCTCCAGCACGCCGACCGAGGTGCCGACCCACAGCGAGTTGCGGCCCTGGTCCACCGCCAGGGAGCGGACGTACGCCCGCTCGCCGACGTTGAAGCTCTCCATCACGGCCGGGGGCGCCGTCCGGGTTTGGGCGGAAGCGGTGCCCATCGCGGTCAGGGCCATGGCCCCGGCGGCGAGCAGCAGGCGAAGGCGGCGCAGCGTCGTCACGATTGGCGTCTCCCGTGGGTCCGGTCGCGCGGGCTCAGCGGCCCAGCGTGCGGATGTACATCAGCGCCGAGGTGATCTCGTCGCTGCTCAGCTGGCCCTGCCACGCCGGCATGATGTTCAGGCCGTGGCGGATCGAAGTGAGGAGCTGGCCGTCCGGCTTCTCCAGCCGCTCGCGCTTGGCGAAGTTCGGCGTGCCGGGCACGGTGGCGGTGCCGTCGGTGCCATGGCAGGCGGCGCAGTTGGCCTCGAACACGGTCTTGCCGGCGGCCGGGTTGGCGGCGTTGGCGGCCGACAGCGTCAGGGTGCTCAGCAGGACGGCGGTCGAGGCGAACAGAAGGGTGCGCATGGCGGGGTGTCTCCGTAGCGGGGCAGTCGCAACCGCTTGATCGCAATGATCGTGCCACCCGGTGCGACAACGGCCGCCCATGGGGTGGGCGGCCGTCGCGACGCTCGGCTTTCCCGAATCCGGGAAAGCCGGATCCTACTTCTTGGCTTGCTGCGTGGCGTCGCCCGGGCGTGGGGCGCGGGCCTCCGGTGTGCCGGCCGGGCGGAAGACGTCGACCTTCGGGAAGAACTGGTCCACCACGTAGACGCGGCCGTCGAACTTATCGACGGTGATGCCGGCCGGCAGCATGAACTCGCCGCCCACGCCGCTGGCGCCGCGGCCGCCGACGTCGAGCAGCAGCTTGCCGTCCTTGTCGAAGATCTGGAAGTTGCCGAACGCCGCGTCGGTCACATAGACGTTGCCGTCGCGGTCCGAGGTGATCGCCTTCGGCCGGGCGAACTGGCCGGAGTTGCGGCCGATGTCGCCGAAGGCGCGGACGAACCGGCCGTCGGCGGCGAACTCGCTGACCCGGAAGTTGCCGCCGTCCACCACGTAGATATGGTCGTTGGCCACGTTGTAGGTGACCGAGAGCGGCAGGTTGAGCTGCCCCGGCGCCGACCCGCGGGTGCCGATGGTGCCCAGCTCCTTGCCCTGGCCGTCGAACATGACGACCTGGTGCTTCTCGGAGTTCACGCCGCCGGTATCGACCACGTAGACGCGGGAGCCGTCCTTGTTGACCGCCACGCCGCTGGGCCGCTGCAGCGCGCCGCTGTTGCCGACGGAGCGCAGGAACTTGCCCTCCGCGTCGAACACCACGATGCGCCGGCCGGCGTTGTCGCAGACGTAGAGCAGGCCGTTGGCGTCCGTGGTCATGTCCAGCGGCTTGGCCAGTGCGCCGACCCCGCTGTCGGCGATGGTCGCGTACTTCTTGGAACGCAGGTCGAAGACGTGGACGCGGCGCGCCACGGTGTCGCCGACGTACAGCTTGCCGTCGTACGCCGCCACGCCCCAGGGCTTCTGCAGGGAATGGCCGGCGGTGGTCTCGCCGGTGGCCATGCGGCGCAGACGCTGCTGCTGCGTCTCCTCCGTCAGGTCGCCGGACCCGGTCAGGGTCTGCTCCCAATAGAAGCGCGCGTCGTCCGGCGCCGGCCACACCAGGGTCTGCTGCGTCGTCTTCTTCTGCTCGGTAGCGCAAGCCCCCAAGGTGAGGGCCAATGCCACCGCCAGGAGGGAGCCGGCGAAACGCCGGCCTATTTGTTGTGGCAGGTTATGCATAGCTCGCTCTGCTCCACGCGTAGGAAGGGGACGACGTCGGGCTGGTGGACATCGTGGCAGGTCGCGCACTCGACCTGGTTGTCGAACAGCTTGACGCCATTGCGGAAGGTCCCGTCGCGGCCGGGAGGATGGTATTCCTCGTTGCCGAACAGGCCGGGGTATTTGATGCCGACGGGGTGGTCGTCCATCAGGTTCCGCCCGATGACGACGTGGTCCATCTTGTGCGCGGTGACACCGTCGTGGCACTGCGTGCAGCGGTCGAGGCCGCCGCCCTTGTCCAGTTTCATGTGCATCGGGGCGTCGTCCTTGGTGGACCAGCCGCCCGGCTTCGAAACCACCATGTCCACCGCCATGCTGCCGTCGTGGCAGGACAGGCAGACGAGGCTCTGCGGACCGAGCTGCCCCGGCTTCACCTTGTTCGACGCGCTCTCGTACCGCAGGTAGTCCTCCTGGTTGGAGAAGTACCGGTTCCAGTCCTTGTAGCGCTCGTCGTCGTTGAAGGCGCTGGTCGCCTTGGCGTCGGCCGGCAGGTGGCAGTAGATGCAGGGGTCGCGGTAGTTGTTGAACGCCAGACCGGTCATGGCCTCGACCTTGGCGCGCATGTTGAGCGCCGTCAGGTCGTGCTTCGAGCCCACCAGCGTTCCGGCCAGCGCGGGCACCGCAGCGAGCGCGAGCAGGGCGGACGCGATCCGCATGAAGGTCGTCAAGGGGCCATCCCTGCGCTCGGGGTTTGCACGCCCCCGCGAACGGACGCGGGGAGGATCAGGGGCGAAAGCAAGCAACCGGCGTGCCAGTGGGTGGCCCGGTTCTTGCTGTGAAAACGGGACCGATCCGGGCGTACCGTCCCCTGCGGCGCCCCTGGCACGAAGTGAGGAAGCGAGAGAATGCGGTCCCTGTCCTTGGCAATCATCGCGCTGTCCCTGCTGACGACGAGCGCGCACGCCCAGGAAGCCGACAGCCGCAAGGCCGCGTCGCAGAAGATCTCGGGCATGCAGGACTACACGGCGTACTGCCTCGGCTGCCACGGCAAGGGCGGCGCCGGGGACGGGCCGTCCGCGGCGTCTTCGACGCAGCCGATCCCCAACTTCACGACGCCGCAGGCGGTGGTGCGCTACCCGTACGACCGCATGCTCCGCGGGCTGGGGACGGCGCACGGCGAGACGACCCGCCAGGGCTGGACCGCGCTGTCGGAGGACCGTCTGTCCTCCGTGGTTTCCTACATGCGGGAAGCCTTCATGATGCCGGCGCAGACCGAGGACGCCAGCCGCGGCCGCGCCATCTTCGCCCGCACCTGCTCGGTCTGCCACGGCGACAAGGGCAACGGCGCCACCTGGGCGAAGAACAGCCTGAACCCCTCGCCCTTCGACTTCACCTCGCCCAAGGCGAAGGAGCTGTCGCGCCGCCACATGATCAACACGGTCACCTACGGCAGCCCGAAGACGGCGATGATGGGCTTCTCCACCAAGCTGTCGCGCAGCGACATCGCCGCGGTGGTCGACTACGTCCGCGGCACCTTCATCTACCCGGCCGGTGTTCCCGAAACCGGGAAGGACGATGCCCCGGTTGCCAAAGCGGAGAACCCCGCGCACGCCGCGCTGCCCGCCGGCCACGCCCCGGTCGGCGCCGCCGCACAGCCGGCCCTGCCGCCCTACAACGGCAAGCCGACCGGCTCCAAGACCGCCAAGCTGATGCACAGCGTCGGCCCGGCCGACCTGTCGCTGCCGATGCCGTTCCAGCTCGCCGGCGACCGCGCCGCCGGCAAGACGCTGTTCGAGGAGACCTGCGCCACCTGCCACGGCAAGCAGGGCGACGGCGAGGGCCCGCGCGCGTACTTCATCAACCCGCGCCCGGCCAACTTCCAGCAGCCGGAGACCAGGGCCGACCTCAACCGCCCCACCCTGTTCAAGGCGATCAGCGAAGGCGTCGTCGGCTCCGAGATGCCGGCGTGGTCGAAGGTTCTGAACGATCAGCAGATCGCCAACGTCGCGGAGTACGTGTTCACCGCCTTCATCCAGCCCGAGGCGGCCCCCGCCGCCCCGCAATGGACGCCCGGCGCCGCCCCGGCCCCGAACGCCGCCGCCCCGGCCGCGCCGGCCGCCGCGCCGGTTCCGGCACCGGCCCCGGACGCCGACGCAAAAAAAAAGCCCTAGCGGCGCCTGAAATCGAGAACGGGCGGAAGGTCTACAACTTCCGCTGCTACTTCTGCCACGGCTACAGCGGCGACGCGCGGACGGTGGCGGCGCAACAGCTTGACCCGCCGCCGCGCAACTTCGTCCAGTCGCCCGGCCTGACGCTGGAGAAGATCCTGTCGACGCTGGAGCACGGCAGCCCCGGCACCGGCATGAAGAGCTTCCGGAACGTCCTCTCGACCGAGGAGCGGCGCGACGTCGCCGTCTTCGTGCTGGAGGAGTTCGTCCGCCGCGGCAACCACAACACCGCCTACCACACCCCGGAGAACGGCTGGCCCGACCACGCCGCCAGGTACGGCGCCGCCTATCCGTTCGTGCAAGGCAAGGCCTCGCTCGACACGCCGCCGGGCACGCTGGACGACAAGGCCCGCGCCGGCCGCGCGCTGTTCGTCGAGGCCTGCATCACCTGCCACGAGCCGCGCAACACCGCCAACCCGACCATCGAGGCGTTCCCGCTGTCGCACATGGGCACGGTGGTGCGCGGCCGGGAGCAGGTGGACGCCATCAGCCGCGCCAGCACCTACGCCAGCCACGACGTGCCGCCGGCGATCGCCGGCCTCTCGGAGCAGGAGACGAAGGGCAAGGCGATCTTCGACCAGAACTGCGCCTTCTGCCACGCCGCCGACGGCACCGCGAAGAACTGGATCGGCGCCTTCCTGCAGCCGCACCCGCGCAACTTCACCGACATCACCCAGATCGCCGAGCTGGACCGCGCCCGCCTGGAGAAGGCGGTCCGCCAGGGCCTGCCCAACACCTCGATGCCGGCCTGGGGCGCGGTGCTGTCGGACGCCGAGATCGCGGCGGTGATCTCCTACGTCGAGCGCGCCTTCCTGACTCCCACCCGCGCCGCCGCCAAGGCCGAGGCGGAGCGGTTGGACAAGGAGGGCATGCGGAAGAAGTAGCGGCGATTGCCCCTCCCCATCCCTCCCCCGCTTCGCGGTGGAGGGGGCAGAGCGGCGGAGTTCCCTCTCCCGCGTCAGCGGGGGAGGGTTAGGGAGGGGGCAACGCCTCTCCCAAAACCGGCAAAGCCCATCCCCGATTCCCGGAAACGGAAGCGCGGCCATACCGCGTTCCCACGCCCGAACAACCCCGTCCCCGCTGTCCGGAAATTGGCTCAATTATTGCTACACCCCCGCCGTGCAGGCCGCCGCGTCACGGCGGGCCGGCGCAGGGAGAAGGCACGATGAACGCCATGAGCCCCACACCCCCGCCCCTTCCGCTCGCCGAAGAGAACCTCGCGCGCGTCCGCGAAGTGCTGGAGCCGCTCGACCGCGAGCAGAAGGCGCGCCTGCACCAGCTCATCCGCGACGGCCATCTCGACAACCCGGCGCTCGGCCCCCACGTCGCCAGCCTGCTGCTGGAGATGCTGAATGGCCGCCGGACCGAACACGCGCGGCGCCTGTGGACCGGCTGGTTCGACCCGATCCTGCTGCGCGACGACGTGTCCATCCGCGCCGAGACCCGCCTGCCCGCCAGCATGCACATCATCGACGCCGGGGCGTGGTGGTTCGCGCTGTCGCAGCACATGGGTCCGGGCATCGACCGCATCCAGCGCGTCATCACCAGGCAGAGCCGCGAGAAGCCGCTCGACGAGATCTTCGCCTCCCCGGCCGCCCAGCGCATCGCCGAGGACCTGCGCAAGGAGTCGCTGGCGATCATCGCCGCGGTGAAGCCCAAGGCCGAGGCCCGCGCCCGCTTCCTGGCCGAGGCCAACCTGCAGCGCAAGCCGATGCTGGCGGCGCGCGGCTGCCGCGCCACGCCGCCGCTCACCGCCGCCGACCTCGACACGCTGGAGTTCCTGCTGACCGTCGCCCCGGCGTGGCGCGACCTCGCCAAGCCGGCCCCGGCGAGCGACCTCGACGCCCTGACCGACTATGTCCTCACCGCCGCCGAGGAGCGCCGCCCCGGCGCCGAGGGCGCGCTGCTGCTGGTCGTCGCCCACCTGCACGCCCGGCGTCATCCCGGCACGGCGATGGAGGTGCACCACACCTTCCCGCAGACGCTGGTGCGCGACTGCATCGTCGCGCACTTCCAACTCGCCGCGCAGGTGGCCCGCGAGTGGATCGAGGAGCACTACCTCAGCCGCACGCCGACCCGCACGCCGCCCAGCAGCGGCGACATCGAGATCCTGACCGAGTGCGTGTTCGCCTGGTACGACGCCCTGCACGCGCTGGGCATCGACGAGAGCGATCGCCACCAGGCCGGCATCCGCGACGCCTTCGGCCGCTTCATCAACGCGGTCGAGCTGGAGCTGGTCCCGGCGCTCGGCCAGCGGCTGATGGCGATGACCCGCTATTCCGCGCCCGACCCGCTGCTGGAACGCATCCGCTACGTCGCCTCCTTCAAGGCGCGCCTGAAGCCGCGCGGCATCGCCACCGCCATCAAGCCCTGGCAGCCAGCCATCGCCCAGCACCTTGCCGGCCTGTTCCGCGACCTCACCGCCGCCGGCCAGCCGGCCGACCTGCCCCGCCTCGGCAAGCTGGCCGAGCTGATGGACCTGATCGGCCATCCGCTGGAGGTGACGGCGCTGGACGGCGCGCTGATCCGCCTCGTCGAGGAGGCCCTGGCCATGCGCCAGCGCTTCAGCAACGAGGAGTCCGGCCTGATCGACCGCCTGCTGACAACCGCCAGCGACGAGCGCCGCCGCTGCCGCTGGTGGGTGTCGCCGGAGGTCATGAGCCTGCTGAAGACCGCCGACCGCACCGGCTGGTACCGCCGCGCCGGGGCCTAGCCGGAAGAGACGTGCCTCCCCCTTCTGCGCAGCCGCCGCAGCGGGGCTTCTTAGGACTTGGTTAACGCCCATCAACCATACATTCGAACCTTAGACGGCCACCCCTTCGGCGGCCCTCGGAAACGGAAACGCGCCATGCCCCTGCACACCGCCGCCCTCCGCCAGCCCGCGTCCCCGCAGCCGATCCCGGCCATGCTCCCGGCCCTGCGCCCGGCGGCCCGCCCCACGGTCCGGACGCGCGCGCCCGCGGTCGGCCCGGTGGTGGTGATCGGCGACGACATCTTCCCGCTCGGCGCCGAGACGGTGGCGCTGGAGAAGGACGAGGCGCTGTTCTACGAGGGCGACGACGCGCGCACGGTCTACCGCGTGGTCGAGGGCATGGTGCGCATCAGCGTCATGCTGGCCGACGGCCGCCGGCACATCGTCGATTTCCTGCAGCCGGGCGACATGGTCGGCCTGAGCGCCGGCGCGGATTACGCCCACACCGCCGAGGCGGTGACCGCGGCCAGGCTGGTGCGCATGCCGCGCTCGCGCCTGGAGGCGGCGATGGACCAGCGCCCGGCGCTGGCGCGCAAGCTGTTCACCCGCATGCAGGCCGATCTGGTCGCGGCGCACGAGCGCCTGCTGCTGCTCGGCCGCAAGAGCGTGTCGGAGCGTCTGGCCTCGCTGCTGCTGCTGCTGCGCGACCGCCAGCCGGCGGGCGGCGAGGCGCCGCAGCGGGTGGCGCTGCCGATGGGGCGGACGGACATCGCCGACTACCTCGGCCTGACCATCGAGACGGTGTCGCGCACCTTTACCAAGCTGCGCGCCAGCGGCGTGATCCGGCTGGTCGACACCTACACGGTGGAGATCGTCGAGCCCGAGCGGCTGGCGGAGATCGCCGCGGGACGGTGAGAACGCAAAAGCCCCTCCCCCCTCTCCCGTCAAGGGAGAGGGGCTTCGATTTTACCCCGCCGTCGCCCGCTCCTTGAAATACGCCACCATCGCCGCGTCCGCCGGCAGCAGTTCCTCGACGAACAGCGCGTGCGCCGTGCCGATCAGCGTCCGCGCCGCCTGCACGTCGGCGCGCCCGACCGCCTCGGCCACGGACGCCAGCGTGTCCGCGAACGTACGATGCATGGCGATGTGGCTCCCGGTCTGCGGCGTCGGGTGCTGCAGCAGGTAGTCCTCCTCGCGTCGGAAATGCTCGCGCGCCTCGACCAGCAGGCGCTGCGCCATGGTGGCCGGATAGGCGCTGCCGGGCAGCATCGACAGCGAATCCTCCAGCAGGTCGAGCAACGTCGCCAGCTGCTTGTGATCGAGGTCGAAGACGCTGTGACCGGTGCGCCAGCTGTCATCCCAAGCCATGATGTCTCTTCTCCACGCAGATCCGTTCTTGTCGACGCCGCGGGCGCCGGCTCATTTCTTCGCGCGCGACTTCCAGGCGGTGACCAGCCGCGTCGCCTCGGCCGACTGCGCCGGGGTGAGCTGCGCGGCGACCTCCTTGAGCTGCGGCGCCGCCACCCGGCGCACCTCGGCGTCCTCGGCCTCGCTGGCGAGGTAGAGCCAGCGGTAGGCGCTGACGATGTTCTTCAGCTCGCCCCCGCTCTCCAGCCGGCCGAGGTTGAACTGCGCCCAGGGGTCGGCCTGATCGGCGGCGAGCTGGTACCAGATCGACGCGGCGCGCAGGTCGCGCGACACACCCATGCCGTGCTCGTACATGGCGGCGAGGTTGTACTGCGCGATGGCGTAGCCCTGCTCGGCCGCCTTCTCGTACCACTTGGCGGCCTGCCCGTAGTCCTGCTTCACGCCCGAGCCGGTGGCGTACATCACCGCCAGATTGTTCTGCGCCACCGCGTCGTTCTGCTCGGCGGCCCTGGTCAGCTCCGGCAGCGTCTTGGCCGGCGTGCCGTGCCCGGCCTGATGGGTGGCGTGGGCCGCGCCGGCGGCCAGAAGGCCGGCGACGGAGAGCGCAACGAGCAGCCTCATGTTTCTTCTTCCTTATTCGTCGTTGCTCGCGGGAGAGGTCTCTTCGAGCTTGCGGTACAGGGTGGACAGGCCGAGGCCGAGGTTGCGCGCGGCGACGCGGCGGTCGCCGCCGGCCGCCTGGATGGCGTTCAGGATCAGCTTGCGCTCGAACGCCGCCACCTGGTCCTTCAGCGAGCCGCCGGCCTCCAGCGGCCCCGAGTCCGCCATCACCGGCATGCCGGGGCTGGCGCCGGTGATGCTGGCCGGCAGGTCCCACCGGGTGATGAGGTTGTCCTCGCAGAGCAGGACGGCGCGCTCCAGCACGTTCTCCAGCTCGCGCAGGTTGCCCGGCCAGCTGTAGGCGCGCATCAGCGCTTCCGCCTCCGGATCGATGCGCAGGCTTTCCATCTGATGGTTCGCCCGGTAGCGCATCAGGATGAACTCCACCGCCGTCGGGAACACCGACATCTGCTGGCGCAGCGGCGGCAGCCCGACCTCGAAGATGTTCAGGCGGTAGTACAGGTCCATGCGGAAGCTGCCTTCCGAGACCATCTGCTCCAGGTTCCGGTTGGTGGCGGCGATGATGCGCACGTCGGTCTTGCGCGAGGCGTTGCCGCCCAGCGGGCGCACCGTCTTCTCCTCGATGGCGTGCAGCAGCTTCACCTGCATCGGCAGCGGCAGCTCGCCGATCTCGTCGAGGAACAGCGTGCCGCCGTTGGCCCCGACGAACAGCCCGTCCTTGGCCTTCTCCGCCCCGGTGAAGGCGCCCTTGACGTGCCCGAACAGCTCCGATTCCACCAGCGTCTCGGGGATGGCGCCGCAGTTCACCGGGATGAACGGCTTGTCGGCGCGCGAGGACAGCGAGTGGATCAGGCGCGCGGTCATGCCCTTGCCGGTGCCGCTTTCGCCGGTGATCAGCACGGTCAGGTCGGTGCGGCTGACCTTGCCGAGCATCTGCTTGATCTGGTGGCCGTCCGAGGTGTCGGGGAACCAGTAGCGCCCCGGCTCCTGCTGGATGATCTTGCGCAGCAGCTGGTTTTCGCGCTTGAGCTGGTCCAGCTCGTGGATCTGGCGCAGCCGGCGGATCAGGTCCGGCACGCGGGCCGGCTTGATGATGTAGTCGGCCGCCCCCGCCTGCAGCGCGCCGACCGCGGTGGAGACCGAGGCGTAGGCGGTCATCAGCAGCGCCGGGATCTCGACGCCCTGCTCGCGCATCTCGCGCAGGATCTCGATGCCCTCGCGGTCGGGCAGGCGCAGGTCGGTCAGCAGGATGTCGAAGCCGCCGTCCGGCAGCAGCGCCAGCGCCTCCCCGGCCGTGCCCACGCCCACCCCCTCGATGCCGTCCTTGCCCATCTGCTCGATGAGCACCTGGCGGAACGAAACCTCGTCCTCGACGACCAATACCCTCATGCTTCGCACCCGCTGTAGGGCAGACGGATCAGGATGGAGGCCCCCTGCCCGGGGGCGCTGTCGATCTCGATCCGGCCGCCGTGGTCCTTCACGATGGAACGGCAAATGCTGAGCCCGAGCCCGGTGCCCTTGCCTTCCGGCTTGGTGGTGAAGAACGGTTCGAAGACCGCCTTCTGCACGGTCTCGGGGATGCCGGGCCCGTTGTCGGACACCGACAGGACGACGTGGCGTCCGGCTCTCCCGGTCGCGACGGTGATCGCCCCCTGGCCGGGTTCGACCGCGTCGGCGGCGTTGATGAGCAGGTTCATCAACACCTGCACCACGTGGTCCGGCACGCCTTCGATGAACAGTGCCTCGGCCCCCAGCTCGGTGTCGAGGCGGATCTTCGCCAGCCGCGGCTCGAAGCGCATCAGCCGCAGCGTGCGCTCCACCACCCGGTTCAGGTCGAAGCGCTGCGTCTCCGGCTCGCTGGGCCGCGCGAAGCCGCGCACCTCCTCCAGCGTGCGGGCCATGCGGGCGGCGTGCTCGGCGATGACGTCGACGTGCGCCGCGACCTCGTCGTGGTGGGCGCAGCGCGCCTCGCAGACGCAGCCGGCCAGCCGGTCGCACACCGCCATGATCGACTGCAGCGGGTTGCCGACCTCGTGCGCGATGCTGGCGGCCAGCGTGCCGAGCGCCAGCATCTTCTCCTGCTGGGCGGTCTGCCGGCGGACCGCGGTGATCTCGCGGTCGCGCTCGGCCAGCTTGCAGGCCATGGTGTTGACGGATTCGATCAGGTGGCCGACCTCGTCGTCGCGGCCGGCGGGCATCGGCTCGCCGTAGTCGCCGGCGGCGATGCTCTGGCTGCGCCGCTCCAGCACCGCCAGCGCGCGCAGCAGCCGGGTGACGAACACCCCGCCCAGCACCGCGATGCCGGTGAAGGCACCGACGCACAGCGTGACGAAGACGATCATCAGCTGCTGGCGGCGGGCCTTGGCCCCCTCCAGGTCCGCAAGGTGGCGGCGGCGCAGTTCGGTAAGGGTGCGCTTCGCCTGCTCGATGTAGCGCTGCACCACCAGATCGACCTCGAGACGGAAGGCCTCCAGCCGCTCCAGCGTCTCGATGCCGTCGGTCAGCAGCGCCTCCAGGCGCTGGACGTCGTGCTCGAACAGCGCGACCTCCCGCGGATCGAGGGCGGCGGCGAGCAGCCCCTCCGGCCGCATGAGCACGAGGTCGGCCATCCAGTGTTCGGCCAGCCCGCGCGCGCTCGATCCGCCGATGTCGCCGGGGATGGTCAGGTCGCGCGTCAGGTCCTCGCCCTGGGTCGACACGCTGACCAGCCCGTAGGCGAGGTGCTCGATGGTGCTGACGTGCGCCAGCTCGGTCTCGGCGCGCTGGTAGTAGACGACGGCCAGCCCGACGGCGAGCACCACCAGCAGCCCGACCGAGGCGAACAGCAGCCGCGCCTTGGCCGCCAGCGTGCGGGCGCGCAAGGCGGAGCCCAGCCGCGCGAGCCCCGCCGCGGCGGGGGTTCCGCCGGCGAAGCCCGGAGCGCCGTCGTCGCGCTGCACTGCCTCGATGCTGGACAAAGGGTGACGCCTCCTCAACCGGTCCGGGCGACCGCTCCGCGCTTCGGCGCGCGGGCGGAATCCGGCCGGACGGAACGGAGAGAGCATGCCGCATGCCAACAAATTATGGCCTTCGGCATAATTCCACAGCTGCGACAATGTTGCTCCCGGCTTCCCTCAAATGCCGAATATCTGCCGACTTCCGCCCGACCGCCGGGCGGCGCCCGCCCGCGGCGGCCGTTCGGGCGCGCCGCGGAATTCCCGCATCTGGGAGTCGCGTTCCCGCATCGGGGAACCGGAGCGGCGATTCTCACGATTGGAACAGGCTGCGCTGGCCGACCGGGTACGGCGGGATCGGCTGCTCGCGCGGCTTGCCGAACAGGCTGCCGGCCAGCATGGCGTAGCCGGCGCCGATGGAGAGCTGCGCGTCGAGGCGCGTATCGACGCCCCAGATGAAGGTGTGGAAGCCGCGCCGCAGGCAGTCGTTGCCGAAGTGCGAGATGTACTTGCGGATCGTCTTCTTGCCGAACGGCGAGATGAACGCCGCGTGCAGGCTGATGCCGAGGTGCCGGACGCCGAAATCCTTGACGTACTCGATGTTCGACGCCTCGGTCTCGCAGCGGACGATGATGAACTTGGCGGACGGCGACAGCAGCCGCAGCGCGTTCTCCAGCACCGCGCGCGAGGTGTCGTCGTTGACGCCGATCAGCTCGTAGACGATGGACTGGCGCCAGGGATCGGCGGCCAGGGTCATGGCGAACTGCTCGAACTCGCGCTTCCCCTCGTTCAGGAAGGTGCCCATGTGGATCGGCACCACCAGTTGCGCGTCGTTGTGCAGGCCGCGCGCGATCATGTCGGCGGCGGTCTCCAGCATGAACAGGTCGAGGTAGGCGACCATCGGGTCGTAGGCGCGCTCGATCAGGATCGCCTCGCCCGACACCACCTTGCCGCGCACCGCGCGCGACGGGTAGAGGCGGTAGCCGAACACCTGCTGCGCCTGCAGCGACCACACCGCCACGTAGGAGATCTCGATCGAGTTCAGCACCCGCCGCACCAGGTTGTCGGCGCCGCCGATCCGGTCGTCCTCGGCGACGGCGTGGTGGAAATGGCCGTGGCCGCGGGCACCGCGCGGCGGCCGCGCCGCCGCCCCCTCGCCGAACTGGCGGACGTCGAGCAGCGACGCCGCGATGTCGATGCCGTTCATCGCCGTGCCCTGGGCGCCGATCAGCTTCTCGCGGATGCGGCGGGCGACCTGATTGGCCTTGATCGACGCCTCGGCCATCGACAGGCCGGCGAAGATCACCACGAAGCGGTCGTCCTGCATCAGATAGCCGTCGCGCGCGGTCAGGCTCTGCGTCAGCACGCGCTCGGCGATGGCCATGGCGCGCTCGCGGATGCGGCCCCATTCCGTCCCGAAGGCGGTGGCGACCTGATCGAGGCTGATGACGTGCAGGCGGTCGAAGGTGGCGACGTCGCCGTCCTTCAGCTGGGTGCGCAGCAGATCCTCGAAATTGGCCCTATTCGTCAGCTGGTCCATGGGACACCGCCTCGGCCGCGTAGGCCTTGTCTTCGCTCATGATGTGCTCGACCAGCCAGGAGCGGAGGAACTCCGCCATCTCGCCGGCGAGCATGGAGCGCCGTCCGTCCCGGTATTCGCCCAGGAAGAACTGGATCTTCTGGATGAACGCGTCGTGCTGCCGTTCGTGCTCCTCCACCCGGGAGAAGCCGATCTCGCGCATCCAGGCCTCTTCCCGGCCGAAGTGCGAGACGGTGTAGCTGAGCAGGCGGCCGAGGACCGGCTGGACCTTGTCGTCGTCGTGGCTGTCCCGCAGCGCCGACAGCTCGTTCAGGGCCTTGATGATGCCCTTGTGGTCGCGGTCGAGCTGGTCGCGGCCGACGCTCATCTCCGGTGTCCAGGCGAAAATCTCGTTCATGTCCGGTCTCCCGCCGCCGGTTCGCTCGGTGCGTTCCTTCGCCTGTGACAAAGCAATTGGCGTGCCGCCGCCGTCCGCCCCGGACGTTGGCGGACGGCGCGCGGCGCGCGTAACGGCACGTCTGTTGCAACGGGAAACGGACGGTCTCGCCCTCCCCAAGGATGACCCGAGGTCCTCCTTGTGGCGGAAGCGAGTCCGAACCATTATGAAACTGCCCAGAGCCATGCGGATGCGCCCCATGCCCCGGTTCCCGATCGCCCTGCCGCTCGCCGTGCTGCTGCTGGCGGGCTGCAACGCCACCACGTCCGGCAACCGCGCCGAGGACATCGCGGCGCGCGAGGCGGCGCTGCTGCCGCGGGTTGAGGCCTCCCCCGGCCTGGAGGACTGGGCGCGCATGGGCGAGGTCGGCGTCGCCTTCGGCCCGGCGATCGCGCCCAAGGTGTTCGACGGGCTGTCCGCCGCCGATAAGGCGACGCTGCTCGCCTTCTCGCGCTCGGCCTCCGGGCGGTCGGGGGAGTTCGCCGCGCTGCGCTACGCCGCCCCCAACGGCTGGATGTTCGAGCGGGTGTTCCTGCGCGGCGACGCCGACCGCCCCTGCGCGCTGTACGAGTTCCACGCCCGGCGCGGCGGCGCGGACGCCACCGGCTTCGCGCTCGGCTGCCAGGTCAAGGACGCGCTGCTGGCCTACACGGTCGGCGGCGCCGACGTGACCAGCCCGAACATCGTCGACAGCCTGCTGAGCTTCGTGCCGGACGGCCGGCTGGAGCGCGTCGGCGACTTCGTCAAGGCGGACGCCAGCCGGTCGTTCAAGGTCACGCCGCCCCCCGGCAACTGGGAGGAGCTGGGCGCCCGGCGCGCCAAGTGGCGCAGCGAGTTCCGCGAGGACGCGCCGGTGATGCTCGACACCGCCGCCAGGCCCTGACCCCGCTTGCGCCCGACACCCCGATGGCACGCCAGATGTTGGAACGTTCCTTCCCAGACTCGGAAACTTTTCCCGCGCCGATGGTGCGCGGCGAGGCCGGGGCGCCGAAAAACGGCGGAAAATCAAGGACTCGCGTCAGGCACGCCGATTGCTTTCATGCCTTCCGGAAAGCGACCGCACGGTGCGGCGCCACTGGAGGGAAACCCCATGCAGAGAATCCTCTTGCCGCTCGAGCCACTGCTCCAGCTGGTCGGCGGTCAGGTGAACGGCATGCCGGAGCCCTCGCCGAGGGTCCTGGAGGCCATCGCCGCGGTGGACGCCCAGGTGGCCTGCGCGTTGAAGGAGCGCGGGGCACTGATCTGCGACGTGCGCTGCCGGCCGAAATGGCGGGCCTCGCGCATCCCCGGCGCGCTGAACGTGCAGATGGACCAGCTGCGGGAGTTCGACCTGGCGCGGCTTGCCAAGAAGGACACGCCGATGGTCTTCTACGGCGAGGGGCACGGGTCCTACGACGCGGCCGTGGCGGTGCGCCGGGTGCACGCCTGGGGCTACCGCGGGGCGTGCTGGCTGCCGGCCGGGCTGACCGGCTGGATCGCCGCCGGCTATCCAGCCGAAACGCCGCGCCAGCGACGGCTGCGCTCGGCGCAGGACTACGGCTTCCCGCCGACCATGGTGGCGGAAGCCGGATAATCGCCAGGAAGGGTTCCAGGGCATGAACGGACACACTCGCATCATGGCGCGCAGGGGTGTCGGCATGCCGATCCGGGCGGTGGTCGGCGCGCTGGTCGCCTCGCTGCTCATCCTCGCCACCGTCGGCGTGCTCGACACCTTCGAGCGCGCCCGCTACCAGCAGGAAAACCGCCTGCAGGCGGTGCTCTACGCCAGCGTGCTGCGCGCCAAGCTGGAAGGTGCCTTGAACAAGCGCCTGCGTCTGGTCTACGGCATGTCCGCCTTCGCGCGCAGCCAGATCAACCGCCTGGACGAGGGCTTCGAGCCCTTCGCCGAGGCGATGACCAACACCGGCATCGACGGCATCCGCAGCCTCCAGCTCGCCCCGCAGGGCATCGTCTCGCACGTCTACCCGCTGACCAACAACCAGCAGGTCAGGGGCCACGACCTGCGCGCCGACCCGGCGCGGCGCGACGCCGTCAACCGCACCATCGCCCAGCGCCTGTTCATCGTCGCCGGCCCGGTGGCGCTGGTGCAGGGCGGCACCGGGCTGATCGCGCGGCTGCCGATCTTCCTGTCCAGCACGCCGGGCGGCCCCGAGGACCGGTTCTGGGGCTTCGCCACCATCGTCCTCGACCTCGAACCGCTGCTGCGCGAGGGCGGGTTGCTGCCCGCCAGCAGCGAGTACGACGTCGCGCTGCGCGGCGTCGACGGCCTGGGCGAGGGCGGCGCCAACTTCTTCGGTGACGCCGCGCTGTTCCAGCGCGATCCCGTCCTGCTCGACGTCAGCCTGCCGACCGGCAACTGGCAGCTCGCCGTCATGCCGCACGAGGGCTGGCCGGCGGCGGGGGCGGCGTCGGCGGCGATCTGGATGATCGGCGTGCTGCTGGCGCTCGCCACGGGCCTGCTGATGTACGTGCTGCTGGCCTCGCCCGAGCGGCTGCGCCGCGAGGTGACGCGCGCCCTGCAGACCGCCCGCGAGCGCGAGGAGCAGTTCCGCCGCGTCGCCGAATCGGCGACCGACGCCATCGTGTCGGCCGACGAGGACGGCCGCATCATCTTCTGGAACAAGGCGGCGGAGCGCGCCTTCGGCTACCGCGAGGCCGACATCCTCGGCAGCCCGATCGAGCGGCTGATCCCGCCCCAGTACCGCAGCCAGCACGCCCGCTGCCTGGTCTGCCGCGGCGGCGGCGAGGGGTACGAGAGCTGCGGCCGGCTGATCACCACCTACGGCCGCCACCAGGACGGCCACGAGCTTCCGATCGAGTTCACCAACGCCCACTGGACGTCGCACGGGGCGATGTTCTCCACCTCGATCATCCGCGACATCTCCGAACGCCGGAAGGCCGAGCACGAGCAGCAGTTGCTGGCCGAGCGCTACCATCAGGCACAGCGCATGGAGGCGGTGGCGACGCTCGCCGCCGGCGCGGCGCACGAGTTCAACAACATCCTCAACTCGCTGCTCGCCCGCGCCGAGGCGGCGGCCTACGAGGTCGATCCCGACCACCCCGTCCAGAAGCACCTCAGCGAGGTGCTGGACGGCGGCTGGCGCGCCGCCGCCATCGTCCGCGACCTGCTCGCCTTCAGCCAGCCGCCCGAGGAGTCGGACGAGCCGGCGCACGTCGAGACCACCGCCCGCGCGGTGGTCGACCGGCTGCGCGCCAGCGCGCCCACGGGTATGGCGCTGGAGGCCCGGATCACCGAGGCGCCGTGCGTCGTCCGCGCCAACCCGCAGCAGATCGAGCAGGTGGTGGACGGCCTGTGCCGCAACGCGGTGGACGCCATGGGCGAGAGCGGCACGCTGACCGTTTCGGTGGACGCGGTGGCCGACGCCGCCGATGCGGATGCCGCGCCCGCGGACGCCACCGACGACGCGCTGCGCAGCGTCGAGGTCGGCCGCGTGCCGTCCGGCCGGGCGGTGCGGCTGGTGGTGCAGGACACCGGCTGCGGCATCCCGGCGGAGAACCTGCCGCGCATCTTCGAGCCGTTCTTCACCACCAAGCGCGTCGGCGATGGCAAGGGGCTGGGCCTCTCGGCGGTGCACGGCATCGTGCAGCGCTACGGCGGCGCCATCCGGGTGCGGTCGCGCCCGGCGTGGGGCACGCGGGTGGAGATCTTCTTCCCTTGCGAGGACGCACCGCCGCCTGCTATCGCGGAACCGGCGCGCCGCCGGGCCTGAGCGGCGCCGCCTCCCCCATGGAGATCCGCGTGCTGACCCGGTTGCTTCCCCTGTTGCTGCTGGCGGGCTGCGCCTCCGCCACCGCCGTGTCCCCCTCCCCCTCCGCCAATCGGGCGGAAGGCAGCTGCGCCGCACCGGGGGCTTGGCACGACGCGCGCGGCGGCCGCCTCGCGACCGACGCGGTGCTGCGCCGGGCCGCGGCGGCGCCGGCCGTCTTCCTGGGCGAGCGGCACGACAGCGTCGAGCATCACCGCTGGCAGCTGCAGACACTGACCGCCATCCACGCGCTCAACCCGGACATCGCCATCGGGCTGGAGATGCTGCCGCGCTCCAGGCAGGCGGTGCTCGACCGCTGGGTGGCGGGCGAGCTGAGCGAAGCGGACATGCTGCGCGACACCGACTGGGCGACGCTGTGGGGTATGGACCCGCAGCTCTACCTGCCGATCCTGCACTTCGCCCGCATGAACCGGGTGCCCCTGCTGGCGGTGAACATCGACCGCGGGCTGGTCGGCCGCACCCGCCGGGAGGGCTGGGCCGCCGTGCCGGAGGCCGAGCGCCAGGGCGTCGGCAACCCGGCCCCGCCGCCCGCCGGCTACATCGACTACCTCGCCGCGGCGCTCGGCATGCACGACGAGGGCGGCAAGGACAAGCCTTCGCCGGAAAACCAGAGCGGCGCTCCCAAGGGCCCGGACCGCAACGCGCCGGAGTTCCGCCGCTTCGTCGAGGCGCAGTCGGTGTGGGACCGCGCCATGGCCGAGCGCATCGCCTCCTACCACAAGGACACCGGCCGCACGGTGGTGACCATCGTCGGCTACGGACACGTCGAGAAGCGCTTCGGCATCCCGCACCAGCTGGACGCGCTGGGCGTGGCCGGTTCGGCGGTGCTGCTGCCGTGGGACGGCGCGCGCACCTGCGCGATGCTCGACGGTACGGTGGCCGACGCGGTGTTCGGACTGGCGCCGACCGACGAGGTGGCGACGGCGCAGAAGCCGCGCCTGGGCGTCACGCTGGAGCCGGGCAAGGACGGCCTGCGCATCGTCCGCATCGGCGAGGACAGCGTCGCCGCCCGCGCCGGCCTCGCGGTGGACGACGTGCTGGAGACCGCCGCCGGCACCCCGGTCCACCGCCTCGCCGAGGTGACCGCGGTGGTGCAGCGCCAGGCGCCCGGCACCTGGATGCCGATCACCGTGAAGCGCAAGGGCAAGACCCGGACGTTCGTGGCGAAGTTCCCGGCGCAGCAACCGTAGGCGCCTGGTTGTTCCGGAGGTCGCGCGTCCGCGGCAACAGCCACACGGATTTCACGGATTGGGGCACGGATTACACGGATTTTTTGTTCGCGCACGGTGCTGGCCTTCAGGACCTGCCCGCGCGCAGAAATAATAAAGAGTTCCGTGTAATCCGTGCCTCAATCCGTGAAATCCGTGTGAACCCTTGCCCCCCGCTCCACACCTCCGCTACGCCGCCCGCACGCAATCCCGCCCGTCGGACTTGGCGCGGCGCAGCGCGTCCTCGGCGCGGCGGACGGCGGTGGCGACGTCGTCGGCGGGCAGGCAGCGCGTGATGCCGACGCTGGCGGTCACCGACCGGCCGCCGCCCGGGGTGGCGGTGCCGGACACCGCGCGCCGGATGCGTTCGCCGAACAGCACCGCGTCGCTCAGGTCGGGGCGCGCCAGCACCGCCAGGAAGGTGCCGCCGCGGTGGCGGCCCAGCAGCTCGTCGTCGCGCATCTGCTCGTGGATGGCGCTGGACACCCCGCGCAGCGCCGCGTCCACGGTCACCGGCGCGGCGGCGTCCACCAGCGCCGGGAACTGGTCCACCTCGATCAGCGCCAGGCAGATGGCGCCGCGCTGCCCCTCCCCGTCGCCGAGCCGCTGACGCAGCGCCTCCGTCTTCTCCAGCAGGACGTGGTGGTTGAGCGCGCCGGTCAGCGGGTCGGTGGCGTCGCGGTGCGCGAACTCCGACAGGACCAGGGCGTAGCGCGCCGCGCCGTGACGGGCGAAGGCGAACAGCACCGCGAAGGCGACGAGCACGACCAGCACGCCGGCCACCACCGACACCGCCACCGAGCGGTCGAGCTGCTCGTACTGCCGGCCGAGGTCCAGGTACACTTCGAAGCTGCCGATGACGCGGGAATCGTGGCGGATCGGCAGGTAGGTCTCGACCACGTCGACGTCGAAGCGCACCCCGCCGCCCAGGTCGGCGACCTGCCCGCGGCGCTTGATCTCCGACAGCGTCGCGCCGCTCGCCAGCACCTGCCGCAGCAGGGGATTGTCCGGATCGGCGCGGCCGATCAGCGGCACGTCCGTGCTGTAGACGATGCGTGCGTCGGCGTCGTAGACCTTGATCTTGTAGATGCCGAAGGGCTGGAGGTAGCGCCGCATGCGGCGGTCGAAGGCGGCAAAATGCTCCTCCGCCAGCCGCACCGCCACCACGCCCGGCTCGGCCGGGGCAAGCAGCAGGTCACGCTCCTGCGCCAGCAGCGCCTCGGCGACGCTGTCCGCCAGCACCTCCGCGTCGCGGATCATCTCCGCCCGGTAGATGACGCTGACGCCGACCCCGAACAGGACGGAAATCACCACGGCCGTCGCCACCAGCAGCGCCGCGAAGCCGCGCAGCAGATCCTTCGGCGCCGAAGGTTCGAAGGCCGCGCGCAGGGCGCGGGCACGCCGGTCCCCGTCGTGCTTCAACAATGAAATCTTGCCGGGATCCACGGTTTCTCCGGTCATTCACGGAACCTCCGCCCCCGTCTCCAGCACAAGGCGCACGAACAGGGCACGGCCGCATCCATTTATTCCATACAGTCTTTCGCGAACCTTGGAAACTCCTCATGCAACAACCACGCCGCCGACTGTGCGCACGCCTCCTTCCGCCTTCAACAACATAGCCGCGTACGCGCCGCTTCGACCGCCGCCGGGCACAAATCTCGAAACGTAGAAAAAAGAACTCGAATTCCCGGTTCCGAGAAGATAAGAGCAACTATCCTTCTCAATCCAAAAGCAACTCTGCCCTGCGACTTTGAATGCTTTGATAGCCAGCGATCCCCTCTTTCAAAGATCGCGGCCGTGTGCTAAAGAAAAGGGCAACAAGGCTTTCGACCGGCGCAGCGGGACCTGCGTTCAATCCACCGATCGCAAAGGCATTGAACGGACCCTCCATGCACATTGTCCTGGCAACCCATCACGTTCTGCTGATCGACGGGCTCCGCCCCTACCTCGCGCCGATGTGCGGCGAGACCGGCCTGACCGAGGCGAGCAACACGCGCCTCCTGCGCGCGGCCCTGCAGGACGACGCGCCGATCGACGTGGTCGTGGTCGATTTCTGCATGCCCGGCGTCAACACCGCCGAGCTGGTCGGCGACATCAAGCGCCAGCGCCCGGACACGGCGGTGATCGTGCTCGGCCCGGCGCTGCACCGCTCCTTCATCCTGGAGGTCATGAAGTCCGGCGCGTCCGGCTACATCTCCAAGCAGATGAACGCCAACATTATGATGTCGGCGATCCGTCTGGTCGCCAGCGGCGAGCAGTACGTGCCGGCCGCCATGCTGTCGCTGGAGGACGCGCCGAACGGCCAGGTCTGCGGCCACGACCTGACGCCGGACGGCGGCTGCGGCGCCAAGGCGCTGACCGACCGCGAGCGCGACATCCTCCAGCTCCTCAAGGAGGGCATGCCGAACAAGGTGATCGCCAACACCCTCGACATCAGCGTCGTCACGGTGAAGAGCCACCTGTCCAACGTCTTCCGCAAGATCGGCGCGCGCAACCGCGTGCACGCCCTGCGCCTGCTGACCAACGGCACCGAGAAGGCGGGCTACACGCGCGCCTGCTGCTGACGGTGTTGCGTCCGCCCCCCGCCGGAGGCGGGGGCGGGCAAGCCCGGATCCCCTACCCCAGCCGCAGGCCCATCAGCTTGCCCAGCGTGGCGATCATCGCCGGGTCGTCCCAGTTGGCGGCGCCGACGAGGCGCGTCTTGTACCGGCCGGCGGCGTCCACCACCAGCGTCGTCGGGTAGTCGGCCAGCCCCAGCCGCCGCGCCGTTTCGTGGTCGGGGTCGATGTGGCGGGCGAAGGTGAAGCCCTGGCTGCGCAGGTACTCGCGCACCGGGAACGGGTTGGCGTCCTCCGACAGGCCGATCAGCAGGCCGCCGCGCGCCGCCAGCCGCAGCGACAGGCGCTGCAGCGACGGCATTTCCGCCCGGCACGGCGGGCACCAGGTGGCCCAGACATTGATCAGCAGCGGCTTGCCGGCGAAGTCGGCCAGCGTGTCCGCCCCCTCCTCGAACAGGCGCACCATCCGCAGGTCGCCGGGCAGGTCGACCGCCGGCGCCTCCGCGACCCGGTCTTCGCGGCACCCCGCCAGCACGCCGGCCGCGACGGCCGCGGCACCCCCCAGGAAGCTCCGGCGGTCCATGTCAGTTGCCCTCCTTGGGTTCGGCGTCCGGCGGACGGGCCTCCGCGCGCCGGGCTTCCAGCGTCGCCGACCACTCCCAGATGGCGCTGGCGGCGAGCACGCGGAACTTCTCGTCCTCACGCGGCGTCAGGTGCTCGAAGGTGCGCATGGCGCCCAGCGCCTCCTCCAGCCGGCCCATCCCCTCCAGCGCCACCGCCAGCCCGAAATAGGCGTTGGTTTGGTCCGGCTTGATCTGCAACGCCCTGTCGAAGGCCTCGGCGGCGTCGCCGTGCTTGCCCATGGTGGCCTGCGCGAAGCCGATGTTGACGAACACCTCCGGCACGTGCGGGCGCAGGTGGCTGGCGGCGTTGAAGCTGACCAGCGCCTCGTGCGGGCGGCCCTGGCGCAGGTACTCGACGCCGGCGGTGAAGTGGTCGCGGAAGGCGTCGTCGCCCGGCGCCGGGGCGGCGGCCGGAGCCGGCCCGGAAGCGGGCGCAGGGGCGGACGCCGGGGCGGGCGGCGCCTCGACCACCACGCCGCGGTCCTCCGACGTCAGCCCGAGGATGAACGAGCCGACCGCCGTCACGGCGACGACGACGCCGGCCAGGATCCAGGAGGTCCGCGGGGTCTTTCTCATATCATTCCCTTATGCGGCGCGACGGAGACGAACGGCATGCCGAAGAAGGTGCCGAAGGCGACGACGAAGATGGCGAGGATGGCCAGGGCCGACACCTCCGGCGGCGGCTTGCGGGTGACGCGCAGGTGCAGGTATCCGGCGACCGCCAGCCAGGTCAGGAACGCCCAGGTCTCCAGCGGGTCCCAGTTCCAGTAGCGCCCCCAGGCGTCCTGCGCCCACACGGCGCCGGCGGCCAGCATCAGGCACTCGAACACGAAGGCCAGCAGCACGAGGCGGAAGTTGATCTCATCCAGCAGCTTGGTGGACGGCAGCGCGGCGAAGCCGGACCCCGTCCAGCGGCGCAGCAGGATGACGACGCTTCCCCCCACCGCCACCACGGTGACGCCGAGGAACACCTTGCCCAGCAGCACGTGCACCGGCAGCCACGGCGTGTCGTAGGTGACCGGGAACAGGGTGTCCTGCGCCTCCACCGTCAGCAGCCAGACCACGAGGACCTGCAGCACCGGCAGCACCGCCGCCAGCAGCCCGCGCAACCGCGGGATCAGCAGCACGCCGGCCAGCGCCACGGCGTGCAGGCTCCAGACGTTGCTGGACAGCGCCTCGAACATGTCGACATACGGCCCGTGCCCCAGCCGCTGCCAGCGCAGCGCGATGGACACCGCGTGCACCACCAGCGCCATGCCGACCAGGGCCGGCACCGGCAGCACCCGGCCGCGGCGCGCCTCGATCGCCGCCAGCACCGCGGCCAGCGCGTACAGCGCGATCGCGCCCAACAGCGTCCAGTCCTCAAGCATCGGCATCCCCCGCCACGGCGCGGATCTTCGCAACCGCGTGCCAGCCCAACCCGGCGCAGGCAACCAGCACCGCCGCCGCCAGCCAGGGCAGCGTCGGGTCGAAGAACACCGTGTAGCCCATCCAGGCGCGCAGCTCCTCATAGCGCAGGCGGGCGTCGCCGATGCGCACCTCCTGCCCCGGCTTCAACTCGTGCCGCCGCGCGCCCAGGCCGACCACGAGGGTCGCGTCGTCCGGCACGCGGAAGCTCCAGGGCTGCTCCGGCGTCGCCACCGGCGTCGGCAGGTCGAGCCACAGCTCCAGCTCCGGCCCATCCGGCATAGCCCAGCTGTTGGCCTGCTTATAGTCGTGCATCGGGTAGGAGGGCAGATGCACCGCGCCGGTGCGGCGCTGCCCGTCGGCGCCGATGTGCGTCAGCAGCAGCGCGAATCCCTTGTTCGGCGTGGTGTAGAAGCGGTAGCCGAACATCTTCAGCGGCCGATCGTCGCCGACCGTCACCTCGTCCCAGCCGCCGCCCGCCGTGGGCACGAAGACGGTGCTGTTGGTGTGCCGGCGCTGCAATCCGGCGTCGTAGTCGATGCGGAACGGCCCCTGCACGAAGGTGATCTTGCCGAGGGCCCAGGGGTGCAGCGGCCCGGCCTTGGCGTTGACCAGCGCCGGATCGAAGGCACCGCCCTGCGTCACCTCGACCGAGCCGGTCATCGCCGTCAGCCGCCCGCCCGCCGCGGCCAGCGCCAGCACCGCCAAGCCGACGTGGAAGACCAGCAGCCCCGGCTGCCGGTGCAGCTTCTCGTTGGTGACCAGCGCCGCCGCCAGGTTGACGAACAGCCCGCCGCACGGCAGCGCCAGCCAGCGCGCGTCCATCGCCTCGGTCGCCAGCCCGTGCGCCAGGATGGCCGCGGTCACCCCCATCCACGCCAGCGTCCACCACAGCGACGCCAGCGCGCCGAGCGCCCGCGCCACGGCGGACGGAAGGCGGAACGCGGCCCGCGCGCGGGGACGGCCGAGCATGGCGGCGCCCATCACTCCATCCCCTGCGTCAGTTCCTTGAACACGGCGACACGGCCGTTGAACATGTCGGCGACGTAGACGCGGTTCTGCGCGTCGGTCCACACGCCAGCCGGCAGGTAGAACTGCCCGTCCTCCTTGCCGGTGCCGCCGATGGGCAGCAGGAAGCGCCCCTGCGGATCGAAGACCAGCAGGTGGTCGTAGTAGGACTCGACCACGTAGACGCGCCCGTCGCCGCCGACTGCCACGCCCTTGGGGCGCGCCATGTTGCCGACGGTCAGGCCGATCTGGCCGAAGGCCTGCTTGCCGTCGCCCTCCAGCGAGAAGACCTGGATGCGGAAGTTCAGCGTGTCGGCGACGTACAGCCGGTCGCCGGCGATCGCGATGTGGGTCGGGAAGTTGAACTCGTAGGCGTCGTGGCCGCGGGCGCCGATGGTGTCGACCAGCTTTTCCTCGGGCGAGAAGATCAGCACCTTGTGGCGCGCGGTGTCGGTGACGTACAGGCGCCCGGTGCGCGGGTCGCGGGCGATGCCGGTGGGGCGCGCCATCTCGCCGGCCCCGAAGGTGCCCAGCGGCTTGCCGGCGCGGTCGAGGTGGACGACGACGCCCAGGTTGGTGTCGGTGACGTACAGCCCGCCCTTGCCGTCCAGCGCCACGCCGGAGGGGGCGGCGAAGTCCTGCTCGTCGGTCGCCTGGCTCCAGCGCAGGAACTTCTTGGCGGGCATGTCGAACACCATGACCGCCTGCTGGCCCATGTCGGCGACGTAGACGCGGCCCTCCGCATCCACGGTGCCGGCGACCGGGCGCTGCAGTTCCACCGGCGCCGCCTGACCGAACAGCGCGCCGGTGATGAACTCGGCGATCTTCAGCGCGGTGTTGCGCGAGGTGGCGGCGGTGTCGGTGGTGAAGTCGTTCTCGCCGATCAGCGTGCCGGCGTAGGCGTAGCGCGCCGTCTCCGGCGGGTCGGGCCAGACCTTGGCCTGCCCGGCGGGCGCCAGCGTCGGCGCCAGCTTCGGCCCGGCGCAGCCGGCGAGCAGCAGCGCGGCGAGCAGGACGGTGGTGCCGACCTTCATTTCTCCACTCATTGGGACGCGTCCCCCGCCGCGGTGCGCTGGCGCGCCTGCTCCTCGGGCACCACGCGGAAGACCTGGACGCGGGCGTTCTGCCGGTCCACCACGTACAGCCGGCCCTGGTGGTAGGCGAGGTTGCCGGGGCTCTGGAACTCGCCCGGCCCCTGGCCCGGCTTGCCGTAGGTCTCGACCAGCCGGCGGTTGGCGAAGATCAGGATGCGGTGGTTGAAGCCGTCGGAGACGTAGACGCGCCCGTCGTCGTCCACCGCGATGCCGCCGGGGTCGGTGAAGGTCTCCTTGCCGAAGGTCGCGATGTACGACCCGTCCAGGCCGAAGACGTTGATGTGCCGGCTGATGCCGTCGACGATGTAGAGCAGGCCGTCCGGCCCCTGGATCATGGCGCGGATGTTGCGGAAGCTGCCGTCGCCGTCGCCGCGCTCGCCGATGCCGTACAGCGACACGCCGGCGCGATTGAACGCCACCACGCGGTCGTACAGGCCGTCGGCGACGAAGATGCGCAGGCCGCGCTTGTCGGTGGTCACCGCGACCGGGCGGTTGAGGTTCTCCTCGTCCTTGAAGACCTTGATCTTCTCGGCGTCCTTGTCGTACTGCACGACCTTCTTGCCGTTGCCGTCCGACACGAAGAGGTCGCCGAGCTGGCTGAGGTGCAGGTCGGTCGGCTCGTCCAGCTCGGTCAGCGTGCGCAGGTGCGCGAAGTCGGCGCCGGGCAGCCCGTCCTTGGCCTGGTCGGGCCGCCAGCGGAAGCGGTAGAGCGACTGCGTCGCCTCATCGACGATGAACACGCCGGGCTCGCCGGCCGCCACCGCCACCGGGTTGCGCACCAGCGGATTGAGGTCGGACGCCCCGGTGATCGCTCGCGCCACCGAGCCGAGGCCGCCGCCGGTCTGCGCCAGATAGCCGTCGAGCGTGGTGAAGGGGATGAGCCGCTTGCCGCCGCCGCCACCGGCCTGCTCGACCGAATAGAGCCGCCACTGCCGCTGCGCGTCGGCCGGGCTCTTCGCGGACTGGCAGGCGGCGAGAAGGAGGGTGGCGGCGATGGCAAAGCCGAAAAACGCAACGCGTCTTGCCCCCTCCCCAGCCCTCCCCCGCTGCGCGGTGGAGGGGGAAGACGGCGGAGTTCCCTCTCCCGCGCAGCGGGGGAGGGTTAGGGAGGGGGCAAGTGTGGCGAAATGTCCGCCGGACGGCATCACTTCAGTCTCCGCGGGTCCTGCGGCGTGTTGTGGCAGCGGAAGCAGTCCGTCACGGGAAACGCCACCTTGCCGTGACACACCCCGCAGAACTCGCCTTTCAGGATGGAGTACATGTTGACCGGATTGCCATCCTTTTTCGGCAGGAAGATCGCCGGATGGCAGTTGGTGCAGGCGAGCCACTCGGTGTGTTCGCGGTGCGGGAACTTGACGTTGGGCATCGACGCGGTGCGGGTCATCAGCACGTTCATGTCGACAACGTTCATCTGCGCGTCGGGCTGCACGCCCTTGCGCGGGTTGATGGCGCCGCGGCGCAGCGCGTCCACCCAGTTGACGTAGTTGCCGCCGGTCGGGTTGGGCGGCAGCACGCCCAGCGCCTCCTGCGGCGCCTGTAGAACCGACAGCGACGGGTTGGAGGGGTCGTAGATGCCCTCCGCGCCCAGCGGCGGGTGCAGCTGCCACTGGGCCGGCGGCTGGGCGGCCGGCGCCTTCTCCGCCGCGGGGGCGAGCGCCGTCCCGCCGAACAGGACCGCGCCCAGGAGCGCGACGATGGTGAGATAGCGACGCATGATGCCTCTCAAAAGGCGGGCGGACGATGCGCGGCACCCTCCGCCCTCCCTGGCAAGACCCCGATCAGCCGGGCCCATCAACCGGGCCCATCAACCGGGAATGTAGGCTCCCGCCATGCGCAGCGCGCGGATCAGGATATCCGTGGACTGGCCCAGCTCGTCGATGGCCTTTTTGTGATCGTTCTTCTTGGCGCGGGCCTCGGCATCGTTGCGGATGCCCTGGGCCTTGCCACGAAGGTCTTCGACCTGCTTGAGGATCATCGGATCCGGGTTCTTCTCCGAGATCGTCAGCTTCAGCAGGAAGAAGTGCGAGTCGTTGCGGTCGATCTCGTAGACGTACTCGTCGGCCGGCGAGTCGAACTTCAGCGTCTTGGTCAGCTTGTCGCCGTCGCGCAGCGCCGCGACCTCCTTGCTGACCGCGGTGTAGGCCCGCTCGACCACCACCAGCGCGCCCTCCTTGTTGCCCTTGGCGGCCATCGCCTCGGCTTCGCTGAGGGTCTGCTGGATCGCCGCCTTGCGCTCGGCGGCCTTGCCGGCCTGCTTCTTCTCCTCGGCCACGCGGGTGTAGGCGTCCATCAACGCCTTCACCGAGGCCACGCGGCTGGCGTAGACCTCCTGCGCGCGGTCGGCCTTGACCGAGCCTTCCGAGAGGCGGCGGGAGTGGTTCATCACCCCGTCCACCGCCTGGTTCAGCTTGGCGTCGGCCTGCTCGTACTTGCTGTTGGCGATGTCCTGCTTGGCCGCCTCGACCAGCGCGCGGGAGTTGGCCAGCGCCTTCTTGGCCGCGTCGTCGCCGCTGGACTCGATGGTCTTGCTGGCCACCGAGTGGCTGACCAGGTTGGTGACGAACTTCGCCTTCTGCTCGGTCGTCGAGGGCGTGACCGGCACGCGCTTGTCGGCCTGGGCCATGGGCTGCGAGCAGGCCAGGACCATCGCGAGGAAGGCGGCGGCGACGGCGCCGCCCAGTCTCAAGAGCACGTTCATGTTGTTCTTCCTTTTAGCGCGCGGCCTTGATGGCGGCGGGCTGCACCACGTCGCCGGTGTTGTTGCCCCACGAGTTGCGCTTGAAGGTGATCACCGCGGCGATCTCCTCGTCGTTGAGGTTCTCGGCCCACGGCGGCATCGCGGTGTTCTCGACGCCGTTCAGCACGGTCTTGATGTGCTTGTCGATCGGCCCGCGCACGACCTTGGAGCCCTTGAGCGCCGGGAAGGTGCCGGGCTGGCCCTCGCCGTTCTCGCCGTGGCAGCCGGCGCAGTTGTCGAGGAACACGGCCTTGCCCTTGGTCATCAGCTGATCCTTGGTCAGCGTCGCGGCCGGGGCGGCCGGCTTGGCCGGGGCGGCGGGAGCCGCGGCCGGAGCGGCGGCGACGGCCGGCGCCGGGGCCGGCGGGGCGGCCGGGGCGGCGGCGGGAGTCACCACCGGGGCCGGCTCGTCCGCGCTGTCGCGCGAGGCGTGCGACATGGCCATCTTGGCGTTCGACTTCGGCTTGGAATGGCACTTGGAGCATTCCGAAACCGGGAACGCCACCTTGCCGTGGCAGACGCCGCAGTACTGGCCCATCAGGATGGCGGCCATGCTGATCGGGTTGCCGCCCTTCTTGGGCACGAAGATCTTCGGGTGGCACTGCGCGCAGTCCAGCCACTCGGTGTGCGCCAGGTGCGGGTAGACGACGTCGGGCATGGAGCCCTTCACCTCGCGGATGATGTCGAGGTCCATCGTCTGCTTCGGCGTCTTGGTGCCTTCCTTGTCGACGCGCGGGAACACCGCGCCGGAGCGCAGCGCCTTCACCCAATCGACCTTGTTGCCGGAGTTGCCCTTGGGCAGCTCGCCGAAGGCTTCCTTGGGCGGCTGCAGGGCGCCGGTGCCGGCGTTGGTGGCGTCGTGGATGCCGTCGGAGGTCGGCGGCGCGTTGCTCTCGACCGAGGACTTCATCAGGCGGTTGAACTTGTTGGCGCCGTCCTGCGCCTGCGCCGGGGCAACGGCGAGGGACAGGCTGAGCACCAGCGCGGCGCCGAGCGCGCCCAAAGCCCTCATGCTGGGGGTGTTCATGCGGCTCATTTGGCACCTCCCGCGGGCGTCTGGCCGGCCTTGCTGGGCGGCGTCACCAGGCGGTCGATGGTGCTGTTGTGCACCTTCGTCGGCGTGTTGGGCTTGCCGGAATGGCACAGCGTGCAGTTCTCCACCGACCAGGCGATCTGCCCGTTGTGGCAGGCGCCGCAGAACTGGCCGTCGAAGATCTTCAGCATGGTGATGTCGTTGCCGCCGGCCTTGAACTGGAAGCCCAGGTCGCCGTGACACACCTTGCAGCGGAAGCGGATGCGGTGGAACCAGTGCGGGAACACGGCGGGCCGCATGCCGGCCGCGTCCGAATAGTTGTTGATGACGACGTCACCGTACTCGGCTTTCGCCTCGTTGATCTCGGCCGTCGCCAGGACGCCGGCGACCGCCACGACCAGCAGCGCGGCGGCGAGGCGCCATTTGGCAAGGAACCTTCTCAGCATAACGAACTCCTGGGCGAACGGGCATTCGCGCCCCGGAGCACCCCATTGCAAGACCCGAGCCGAATTGTGGATGCCTTGGAAACCCTGGATTCCGCCACCGCCACCGCCGCCGTCCGGGCCCGCTTGCCAAAAACGGGAAAAGCGGTCAGTACGCTCTCCCCAATTGGAAAAAGAAGCTTTCGCCGATTCCCTTGGGGCTGTTCATGATGCGGGCGATCAGGCTCGTGCGCAGCTTGCCGATCGTGTAGTCGAGGCGGTTGGTCCAGCGCTGCGTGCCGAAGCCGATGTCCTCCTCGCGCCGGTAGGCGGAGAAGTAGGAGCGCTCCGAGCGGAACATCGACGGCGGCTCCAGCGACAGGTCGGAGGTGAAGTTCAGCCGGTCCATGCCGAAGACGTTCATCATGCGGAAGCTGATGTTGCCGCCCAGCGAGTCGGTGGCGACCGCCTCGCCGCTGGCCGAGCGGAAGCGGGCGATCTGGTAGGTGACGGTGCCGCTCAGGCTGGTGAAGCGGTCGGGATCGTAGCCGCGGGTGAACATGATGTTCAGCAGCTGGCCGTCGGTGGCCGCGGTGCCGAAGGCGCGCGTGTCGTTGATGGAGATCTGCGCGTAGTCCCAGTTCTTGCCCTCGCGCGCCGTGCGGCCCAGCGAGACCGCGTGGCCGAGGCTGAACAGGTACCCGGCGTCGGAATAGCCGGTGCCGACCGACTGGTTGACGCTGAGCTGCAGCGGCGTCTCCAGGAACGGCAGCTCCAGCGCGTAGCGGCCGCCGTGGCTGGCGTTGACCGTCTCGGTGTGGGTGGTGCCGAAGCTGGAGTAGCGGTAGGTGACGCCGGCCGAGGTGCTCCAGTTCCAGTCGAGGCCCCCCAGGATCTGCTCGGTCGGCGACGAGTAGGTCAGGTTGGTGCGCCCGCCGTAGCGGATGGCCGAGTTGCCGGACGCCACCGCGGCCAGCGTCTGCTGCTGGCGCTGGTCGTAGCCGCCATCGACGCCGATGTTGCCGATCAGGCGCGGGGCGAACAGGTAGCTCGCCGCCAGGTCGACGAAGGCGGTCTTGTAGACGTTCTGCAGGCGCTGGTTCGTGTCGCGGTAGACCGCCTCGCCGTTCTCGCTGTAGGTGCGCGTCGCCAGCGAGACGCCCAGCTCCGGCAGCTCCTTCGGCCGCCACAGCGCGGTGGACACGCCCTGGAAGACCAGGCTGCGTTCGCTGTAGCTGGTGCTGTCCAGGGTGGTGTGGCGGATCGTCGTCACGCTCTCGGTCGTGACGTCGATGAACGGCACCGAGCGGTAGCGCCAGGAGAAGCTGGCCGAGCGGCCCAGCTCGCTGTCGCCGTCCGGGCGGCTGAAGTCGCGGTCGCGGTAGGTGAACCGGACGTTCAGGTCGTCCTTGTCGAAGGACCGGTTCACGTTCACGTCGGCTTCCTTGTAGCTCTCCTGGAAGCCGTCGTCGGAGCGCATGCGCGAGACGTTGATGGTGGTGCCGATGGACGTCCGGTCGAAGGACAGGATGCGCGACTGGATCGACAGCGTGTCGCCGGAGACGTCGGCCGGGTTGCTGGTGCCGAAGCTCAGCGAGCTGTTGGTGCGGTTGTAGGTGATCTCGACCGGGTACAGGCTGCGCGGCAGGATGCTCAGCGCGGCGCTGCCGGTCAGCATCAGCGAGCTTTCGCTGGCGCCCGTCGAGCTGCCCACCGCCTTGGTCACGTTCAGCGTGCCGGTCACCCCCGCCAGCCATGGGGCGTAGACGTAGGTGGCGCCTTCCAGGGTCTGCGTAACCGACTGCCGCATCGTGCGGCCGCTCTCGCCCGCCGCGCGGGCCGAGGAGAGCGTATAGCTCGTCGCGCCGTTCCAGCTCAGCGCCGGCCATTCGAAGCCCGAAACCAGGTCTTCGGCGGCGGCGCTGCGGGCAAGGATGGCGGCGAGGACGATGCAGCCGCTGTGCAGGAGAGGGCGCATGGCTCATGCCCCCTTGGCGATGCCGCCGCGCTCAGTTCCGGGCGGCGGAGGGCTTCGGCTTGAAGGGCTCGTCGATCCAGATCTTCGCCTCGCGGCGGAGCTTTTCGGTCATCTCGCTCCAGCGCTTGTCGCCGGTGTTGCGGCGGTACAGCTCGCCGGCGCGCTCGCGCACCTCGTCGAGCTTGCGGACCTGCGGCGCCTTGCGCTCGGTCATCTTGAAGACGCCGTAGCCCTGCAGCATCAGGATCGGCTCCGACAGCTCGCCCACCGGCAGCTTGTCGAGCGACTCCTCGACCTCGCTGGCCAGCATGCCGCGGTGCAGGTAGCCCATGTCGCCGCCGTTCTTCGACGACGGGTCGGCGGAATGCATGGCCGCCAGATCGGCGAAGGATTCGCCCTTCAGCAGGCGGGTGCGGATGCGCTCGGCCTCCTGCTTGGCGGCGTCCCAGGTGGCGCGCGGCGCGGACGGGTCGACCTTCAGCAGGATCGCCGACACGCGGGTGCGCTGCGGCTCGGTGAAGGAGGGGATGTTCTTGTCGTAGAAGGCCTTGAGCTGCGCCTCGGTCGGCGCCGGCACCTCGCGGACCTGCGCCTCCAGGCTGGCGCGCATGCTGTTCTCGCGCATCTTGGCGCGCAGCTGCGGCAGCGCCTGCTCGCGGATCTGCGGCCACTGCGGGCTGTCCTTGTACTGCTGCTCGAAGGCGGCGATGCGCGCCTCCACGGCCGCTTCGTCCGGCGCGATGCCGCGCTTGCGGGCCTCGGCCAGGACCAGGCGCTCGGTGATGATCTCGCCCAGCACCTTCTGGCGCAGCTCGGCCAGACGCTCGGGGCTGACTTGGCCGTGATAGAACGAGGCCCGCGCCGAACGCGACAGCACGGTTTCCAGTTCCATCAGGGTGATCGGCTCGGCGTTGACCTTGGCGATGACCGCCTCGGGCGAGCGTTCGATGCCCTGGGCCGGGAGCGACGTCGGCAAAAGGACCGCCGCGGAGGCGATCCAGGTTGCCAGAAGCAGACCGTGCTTCATTGGATTTCCTTTCCGATTCCGGCCGGGCGGCGGTATGCCGTCCGGCCGGATGTCAGGACACGTGCTGAGGGACGCGACCTACTTGGTGTGGCAGGTCAGGCACACCTGGCTGTTCGTGTTCGGGATGCGCAGGAAGGTCGCGTTGTCGGAGTGCGGATCGTGGCAGCTGGCGCACTCGACGTACGGCTTGTCGGTGCCGTTGACGTTGCGGGTGTAGAGGAACATGTCCTGCTTGTCGCGGGCCGCCGGGTCGAGCGACGCGGCACCGGACTCGACGTACCAGATGTTGTTGCCGCCCTTGACGATCTTGGAGGCCTGGTTGAAGTCGGCATCCAGGTTGGCGCCGGTGTTGCCCTGCCACTTCGCGTATTCCATGCCGACCGGGTGGTCGTTCTTCAGATCGCCGTCGCACATCAGGCAGGCCAGGCCGGTCATCTTGCCGGAGTTCTGGTTGGCGCCCTGCCAGCCGGCGGCGAAGGTCGCACCGTTGGCGTTGTAGCCGCCCGACCCCGGCGCGTTCAGCACCGTATCCATGGCCTGCGAGCCGTCATGGCAGCTCAGGCAGGCGAGCGACACCGACGAGCTGATGAAGCCGACCGTATCGACCGCGTCGAAGGTCTGCGAGTTGTACATCTTGCCCGAGAAGGACGCCGGGTCGGCGACCTTCTTGTTCCACAGGGGCGCCGCCGCCGTCGAGGACGAGCCGTGCGGGGTGTGACAGAACACGCAGATCTCGCCGACGTCCGTGGTCTTGTTGATACCCGGACCGTCCTTCGACAGATTGTGCTTCGTGCTGCGGATACCCGTCAGGCCGGCGGCGTCGGCGGAGCCCGAAAACGCCGCGAACAGACCCGTTACGACCGCAGCGGTCGCCGCCATCAGCGTAGCTGCGCGAACGAACGATAGGCGTTTCATTGTAGTCACTCCTCCAAGCCGTTCTGGTCTTTGGTGTCCTGACGGGCGGAAGTGCATGCCCCGTGCCAGACCCTGGAGGACCGTGATTCCCCGTTTCAGCCGGTGTGGAGGCGCGCCGGCGTCTTGAATGCGGGAAGCCCCCTCCCGGATTCGGGATGTTTCGGGCACCTCCGATGGGAGTTCCCTGGCCGAAATCGTTGGCCCGGGTGTTGCACCGCGGACCCGCGCCGACCCGGCTTGGAGAACCACGGTGAACGCTCCGGACATCGCGGCCGAACGCACCCTCCGCGGACGCACTATCCGGCGGACAGGAGCGGCACACCCGCCGCGCCGTCACCATCGAGACCGGCATCCCCCGGACATGCCGCGGCTCGACCGCGGCGGGCGGGGCCGGGGACACTGTTTCCGCACGCCGCTTCCCGCCGCCGTCGCCGCATTCCGCCGTTCCCCGCGGCCGGCCGAACGGGCACACTGCCGATAAGGCTTCCGCTCCAGCGAGACCCCCGATGATGAAGAAAGCCCTCCTGCTCCTGTTCGCGCTGACCGTCACCGGGTGCGGAACGCAGAACTTCTCGGCCACCGTCACCCGTTTCCACCGCGACCTGCCCCCGGCCGGCGAGACGTTCGCCATCCAGCCGCAGCAGGACCAGAGGGGCAGCGTGGAGTTCGACACCTACGCCGGCACCGTCGCCGGCCAGATGGTGTCCGCCGGATACAAGCCGGCCGCGCCCGGCAAGCCGGCCGACCTGGTGGTCGAGTTCCGCTACGGCGTCGACAACGGCCGCTCGGAGCTGGTCACCACGCCGCTGTTCGGGCGCGACACCTACTGGCAGCGTCAGAACTGCGCGCGCGTGATGCCACCGTTCGACTGCTACGTCCCGCCGGTGACCAACGACATCCAGAGCTTCACCGTCTTCACCCGCTGGGTCGAGCTGAGCGTCACCGACACCCGCAAGAAGGCCGCGCCGCCGGTGAAGCTGTTCGAGGCCCGCGCCTACAGCGAGGGCGTCAACCGCAACCTGCCCGAGGTGGTGCCGCCACTGATCGCCGCGCTGTTCACCGAATTCCCCGGCCTGAACGGCGAGACCCGCACGGTCGTTGTAACGCCCGATTGCTGCGGCAACAAATCAAAGTAATCACGCGCGGCCACGTTCCCGCTTCCGGGAAGAATCGCCCCCAAACTCAAGAAACCCCGCATTTCCAGGCCAGAAACGGCGCCGCCAACAGCGGCGCCGTTTCTGGCCTCTGCCTTGCAAAAGCGGAAGTGGCATTTGTGCTTCACGCAAGCACGTTCACTTCGGTGATGCGATGTACGCGATTTTTTCTTCGCCAGTGCGGCCCCGGCGCATCGCGCTGACCCTGGCGTTCGGCGCGGCCCTGACGGCCTGCGCGCAGACCCTCCCCGCCTCCCGCCTCGAAGCGCCGCTGCGGCCCGCGCCGACAGTGACCGCGGTTCCGGCGCCCCGGCCCTCCACCGACCCATGGTCGCCGCTGGTCCGCGAGGCCAGTCTGCGCTTCGGCATTCCCGAACCGGTGATCCAGGCGGTGATCCGCCACGAGAGCGGCGGTCGCGCCGAGGCCCGCAACGGCAGCGCCGTCGGTCTGATGCAGGTGACCCGCGACACCTACCGCGGCCTGAGCGGCCGGCACGGCCTGGGCCGCAACCCGGCCGACCCGCGCGACAACATCCTCGCCGGCACCGCGTACCTGCGCGCCCTGTACGACCGCTTCGGCTCCCCGGGCTACCTCGCCGCCTACAACTGTGGCCCGAAATGCTACGAAGCGGTGCTGGCCGGCCGCCAGAAGCTGCCGCGCAGCACGCAGGCCTACGTCGCGACGCTGTCCCGCGGCCTGCCCGCCGTCCAGACGGCGGAACGGCCGGACGGCGGCGCGGCGGTGGATTGAGGTCGTCCCCCGGGTAGGCGCACACGCCTTCTCATCGTCATCCCCGCGAAGGCGCATAGGCGCTGATTTAAGCGACCGGCGGCGTCCCCCGGCGCTCGTTTCCTTTCCAGACCGTCATCCCCGCGAAGGCGGGGATAACGGAAAATTGTTGTTGGTTCACGATGGCATAGCGAAACGGACGAGGGCGCTCAGCATCAAAGGAGGTGCTTTCAAGCGACTGCCCTGTCGCGTCCGCTTGCCAGACGCGCCCCGACCGTATAGGATCATAGTCATAGAAGCCCGGTGTCCGTGCGCAGCCGGGGGACGTGAACTGAACAGCCCCCGCACACTGTTCCACGGTGTTCCAAACTGTTCCACTCGGCCGGCGCACCGCTTGCATGTCTCCGCGCGCCCACGACCGCGCGGAGATCCCCATGGACCACACCATCGCACCAGCCCCGACGGCCGGGTGACCGGGGCATGCGGCCGCTCATCATCTTCCTGACCGGCGGAACGATCCTGGCGCTCCAGCTGATCGCGTCGCGCATCATGACGCCGTACTTCGGCGTCAGCCTGTTCATCTGGACCAGCATCCTGTCGATCACGCTGCTGTTCCTGGCGCTTGGCTACGCGGCCGGCGGCCGGCTGACGCGCGTGTGGGCGCGGCCGAGGCTCGACCTCGCGTTCCAGCTGGCGCCGGGGCTATCGGCCTTGTGGCTGGTCGCCGCCTGCCGGCTCTACCCGGCGGTCTTCCGGCCGCTGGCGCTGTGGGACCTGCTGGGCGGCAGCTTCGTCGCCTGCCTGATCCTGCTGTCCGGGCCGCTGCTGCTGCTCTCCGCGCTCAACCCGCTGCTGGTGGCGCTGAACCGCGACGCGGCGGCGGGCGACGACGGCGGCTCCGGCTGGGTCTTCTTCGTCAGCACCATCGGCTCGGTGGCCGGCGTGCTGGTCTGCGCCTTCCTCATCATCCCCTACGCCGGCAACCGCGATGCGGTGCTGCTGCTGGCGGCGGCGCTGTCGCTGACCGGTCTGCTGCGCCGCCGCGGCGACGGGCCGCTGGCCCGCCGGCACCGGCTGGCGCTCGCCGTGCTGAGCGCGGTCGGGCTGGTGTCGACCGGGCTGCTGGCCGAGGTGCCGGGCGGCGCCGTCCGCACCGCCCGCGACGGCGACGGCAACACCTGGACCGTGCTGGCCGAGGCACCCTCCGCCTTCGGCGGGCTCAAGGTGGTGTCCATCGCCGACCCGGCGGGAGTGGCGCCGGTGCGCGCCCTGCTGCGGGACGGACTGGTGCAGAACGCCATGGCCGCAGACGGCCGCTCGGACGCGCTGTTCGCCTACGCGCTGGAGAATCTGGCGCTGAGCGCCGTGCCGGCGCCGAAGCGGGCGCTGGTGCTCGGCCTCGGCGCCGGGTTCGTGCCGATGGCGCTGGCGGCCCGCGGCGTGAGCGTGGACGTGGTGGAGATCGACCCGAAGGTGGTCGAGGTGGCCGGCCGCCACTTCGGCTTCCGCGCCGGGGCGGTGGGCGTGCACACCGAGGACGCCCGCACCTTCGTGCGCCGCTGCGCCGAGCCCTACGACATCGTCCTGGTCGACCTCTTCAACGGCGACGGCATGCCCGAGCATCTGGTGACGCTGGAGTTCATGACCGACTTGGCGAATTGCCTGACGCCGGGCGGGGCGGTCGCCGCCAACACCTTTTTCGCCACCGGCAACCCGCTGTCGCAGCGGCTGCTGATCGCCACCATGACCCGCGTGTTCGGCCGCGTGCTGTTCCTGCCGGAGGACACCGGGGCGGAGCTGAGCAACGGCTACCTGCTGGCCAGCCGCACCGCGCCCCTCGACCGCCGCGCGGTGGGCACCGACGGGCTGCCGGACGACCTGCGGCCGGTGTTCGTGCGGGCGCTGCGCAACGGCCGCGTCATCGCCGCCGGCGACGCCACGCTGGCCGGCCTGGCGCCGCTGACCGACGACGCGAACGCCTGGAGCCGCGTCGGCACCGACTTCCAGGTCGCCTTCCGCCGTCATCTGCTGCGGCAGACGCCGGCCGAAATCCTGCTGAACTGAGGCCGCCCGTGACCGTCGCCGACACCCTGCACGCCGCCATCGCCCACCATCAGGCCGGACGCCTCGACGCGGCGGCGGAGGGCTACGCGCTGGTCCTGCGCCTCCAGCCCAAACACCCCGACGCCCTGCACCTGATGGGGCTGGTCGAGCACAAGCGCGGCAACGGCGACCTCGCGGTGGACTGCATCCGCCGCGCTCTGCGCTTCAATCCCAAATGGGCGGAGGTGCACGCCAACCTCGGCGCGGTGCTGTACGACCTGGGCCGGCTGGATCAGGCGGCGGCGGCGCTGCGCCAGTCCATCGCGCTGAAGAGGGACCATTACGAGGCGCACGTCACCATGGGCTTGGTCCTGCTCGCCCAGGGGCGCCCGGTGGACGCCGAGGCGTCGTTCCGCCGCGCCCTCGGCCTGCGCCCCGACGCCGCCAAGCCGCGTCTCAAGCTGGCGGACGCCCTGGCCGCGCAGGGCCGCACCGCCGACGCCCTCGCCGCACTCGACGGCCTGGACGACGGCGAGGCGCTCACCCGCCGCGGCACCGGACTGGCGGCGCTCGGCCGCGACGACGAGGCCGTCGCGGCGCTGACCGGGGCGGCGCGGCTCCTGCCCGGCGATCCCGGCCCGCACATCGCGCTGGGCAACCTGCATCAGGCCCGCGGCCGGCTGGCCGAGGCGGAAGCCTGCTTCCTGCGGGCCACCGACCTCGACCCGGACAGCGTCGCGGCCTGGAACAACCTGGGCAGCCTGCGCCAGGACCAGGGGCGCACCGCCGACGCGCTGGCCGCCTACGGCAAGGCGCGCGACCTGTGCCCGGCGATGGCGACGGTGCACTACAACATCGGCACGCTGCACGAGGATGGCGGCGCGCTCACCGACGCGATGGCGGCCTACCAGGACGCCGTGATGCACGACGGGGCGCACGCCGACGCGCACTGGAACCTCGCGCTGCTGAAGCTGCTGACCGGCGACTGGGCCGGCGGCTTCGCCGGGTACGAATGGCGCTGGAAGCGCAGCGGCGGCGAGCCCCTGCCCTCTTACCGCGCCTCCCAGCCCTGGAACGGCAAACCGAAGCCCGGCCGCAGCATCCTGCTGTTCGGCGAGCAGGGTCTGGGCGACACCATCCAGTTCGCCCGCTTCGCCGGCCACGTCGCCAGACTCGGCATGGAGGTGGTGCTGCACGTCCAGCCGCCGCTGGTCCGCCTGCTCCAGGGCCTTGCTGGCGTGCGGCAGGTGGTGTCCCGCGCCGACGCCCCGCCGCGCACCGACCACCACGCCGCGCTGATGAGCCTGCCGCACCTGCTGCGCCTTGCCCCCGAGGACGCGGCGGCGCCCGCCTACCTGAGCGCGCCCGCCGCCCCGCGCGGCGACCGGCGCCGCGTCGGTCTGGTGTGGGCGGGGGCGGCCGGGCACCGCAACGACGCCAACCGCTCGATCCCCGCCGACCTCTTCGCCGACCTCGTCCGCGGCGCGCCGGACATCGACTTCGTCTCCCTGCAGGTCGGCCCCGCGGCGAAGGACCTGCCCGGCGTCCCCGACCTCGGCGCGAGCTTCACGGACTTCGCCGACACCGCGGCGGCGATGGCCGGGCTCGACCTCGTGATCTCGGTCGACACCGCGCCGGCCCACCTCGCCGGAGCGCTCGGCGTGCCGGTGTGGGTGCTGCTGCCGGCGGTGCCGGACTGGCGCTGGGGGCTGGAGGGCGCCGACACCCCCTGGTACCCCTCGGCCCGCCTGTTCCGCCAGCCGCGCGCCGGCGACTGGCCCGCCGTGCTGGCCGCGGTCGCCGCGGCGCTGCCGCGCGCCGAATGGCTTCTCCGCACCCGCGACTGACACCGGACAAAAGAAACGGGCCCATGTCGCCATGGGCCCGTGAAGTCTTGCTTGGGAGGAGAACAACGAACCGGTAACGGGACTTACTGCTTGACGCCCTCGATCTCGAGGAACAGTTCGAGGTCGTCGCCGATGGCCGGGACCGAATAGGTCAGGCCGAAATCCGAGCGCTTGATCTTCGTGGTCGCCGACAGGCCGGCCATCTGCACCTCCTTGCGGAAGGGATGGGCGCCGGCGTTGTTCAGCACCGCGTCCAGCACCACCGCCTTGGTGACGCCCAGCATGGTAAGGTTGCCGTGCACCTTGGCGGCCTTGTCGCCGGTCTTCTCGACCTTGGTGCTGACGAACTTCATCTCCGGGAACTCGACCGAGTTCAGGTAGTCCGGCGAGCGCAGGTGGTCGTCGCGCTTCTGGTGGTTGGTATCGACGCTCTCGGTCTTGATGACGACCTCGACCTTGCTGTTGGCCGGGTCCGCCGGATCGAGCGCGAAGGCGCCGGACACCGCGTTGAAGCGGCCCCACAGGTTCGAGTAGCCGAGGTGGTTGACCTTGAACACGACGCTGACGTGCGCCGGGTCGAGCTTGTAGCTGTCCAGGGCCAGCGCGGGGGTGGCGGCGCCGGCGAACAGGCCGGCCAGCAGCAGGGCGGAAGCGAAGGTCTTCATGGGGTGGCTCTCGCGATGGGCGGAAATGCGTTGGTGCTCCTTCCTGTGCAAGCGGTGGGCCAGAGCCGCGCGCCCGCCGATCCGCGCCGCGGCGGCCCGCCGCTTCCCGATGCCGGGAAGCGCCCGCCGCCATTCCCGGGAATGGGAGGTCCGTCCCGCACGCTCGCGCCCGCATGCCCGCGTATTCCTAAACGCCTCCGGGATTTTTCCGGGCGCTCCGGAAACTGCACCGGATTTTGCAGACATGCCCCCGACTGATCGAATTGGAGGGTACGGTCATGCGCACCGGAGTTCTGCGCAAGCTGCTGGGCGGCATCCGCGTCAAGCTGACGGGATGGCTGCTGGTGTTCGCGGCGATGCCGGCCATCGGCGGCTTCGTCAGCGTCGTCGGCAGCGAGGGGCAGTTCCGCGCCATGGGCCTCCAACGCGCCGGCGACGCCGCCGTGCAGCTCACCGAGACCATCGACCGCAACCTGCTGCAGCGCTACGCCGACGTGCAGGCCTTCGCGCTCAACCGCGCCACCCAGGTGAAGGCGTACTACAACACACCCGACTACCCGAACCCGCTGACCGACGCCATGAACGCCTACATGCGCGTCTACGGCGTCTACAAGCTCATGGCCCTGGTCGATCCGCAGGGCAAGGTGCTGGCGGTGCCGAACATCGACGGCGCCGGCAAGCCGCTCGACACGCTGTGGCTCTACGACCACCAGTTCAAGGACGCCCCCTGGCTGAAGAAGGCGGTGGCCGGCGAGTTCCTGCAGGGCCGCAACGGCCTGACCGGCACGGTGGTGGAGCCGCCGGCCTTCGTGCCGGAGGTCGCCAGGCTGCACGGTTCCGACGGCTACAGCCTGGCCTTCGCCGCCCCGGTGCGCGACAAGGACGGCAAGCCGATCGCCGTGTGGGTCAACTTCGCCGACTTCGGCGTGGTGGACGACATCCTCGCCACCGCCTACCAGCACCTCTCCGCCGGCGGCATGCCGGGGACGGAGATCGTGCTGCTCGACCAGAAGGGCCGCACGCTGGCCGCCTTCGATCCGGAGGCCCGCGCCAAGGGCGCCACCCGCCGCAACCCCGCGGCGCTCGGCAAGGCACCGTGGCAGGAATCCGGCGCCGAGCCGGTCGCCAGGGTCCTCAAGGGCGACAGCGGCGCCACGCAGTCGCCACACCCCATGAAGGGCAGCGCCCAGGCGCTGGGCTACGCGCATTCCAACGGCGCCAACGACTTCCCGGGCCTGCACTGGTCGGCGCTGGTGCTGCTGCCGGAGAGCGAGCTGTTCGCCACCATCAACCAGCTCGAACGGCAGTTGCTGCTGATGGGCCTGGGCGCGGCCGTGCTGACGCTGCTGGCCGGGCTGGGCGTCGGCACGCTGATGAGCCGCCCGATCCAGCGCCTGACCGGCGCCATGGACCGCCTGACGCACGGCGACCTGGAGGCCGAGGTCCCGGGCACCGCGCGCGGCGACGAGATCGGCGGCATGGCCCGCGCCGTCGAGGTGTTCAAGGACAACACCATCGCCATGCGCCGCCTGGAGCGGGAGCAGAAGGAACACGACGCCCGCGCCGAGGTCGAGAAGCGGCAGATGATGCAGCAGCTCGCCGACCGCTTCGAGGCGAGCGTGAACCAGGTGGTCGAGACGGTCGCCAACTCCTCGACCGAGCTGGAGTACACCGCGCAGTCCATGGCGCAGACCGCCGACCAGACCAGCAGGCTGTCCACCGTGGTGGCGGGTGCGGCCGAGGAGGCGACGCGCAGCGTGCAGACCGCGGCCTACGCCGCCGAGAGCCTCGCCGCCTCCATCGAGCAGATCAACGCCAAGGTCTCGCAGTCCACCAGCATCGCCCGCGCCGCGGTGGACCGCGCCAACTCCAGCCAGGCGAACGTGCAGTCGCTGAACAGCGCGGCGCAGAAGATCGGCGAGGCGGTCAGCCTGATCCACCGCATCGCCGGCCAGACCAACATCCTGGCGCTCAACGCCACCATTGAGGCGGCTTCGGCCGGCGAGGCCGGCAAGGGCTTCGCCGTGGTGGCGAGCGAAGTGAAGGCGCTGGCCAACCAGACCGCCAGGGCGGCGGACGAGATCCGCCACCTGATCGCCTCGGTCCAGGCGGCCACCGGCGACGCGACGGCGGCGATGACCGACATCGGCGCCATCATCGGCCGCATCGACGAGGTGGCGGCGGACATCGCCGCCGCCGTGGTTCAGCAGCACACCGCGACGCTGGAGATCGCCCGCAGCACCCAGGTGGCGGTGGCGAGCACGGTCGAGGTCTCCGCCAACATCGCCAAGGTCAGCACGGTGGCGAGCGACGCCGAGAGCGCGGCGGAGAACGTGCTGTCCGCCTCGCACGGCGTGACCGAACAGTCCGGCCTGCTGCGCACCGAGGTCGAACGCTTCCTGCGGACGGTGCGGGGGTGATCTCATCAAGCCCTCCCCCTGCGGAGCAGGGGGAGGGAGGGCCCCGCGCGCAGCGCGGGAGGGTGGGGGCTACGGTCTTCCCGAAACGCCGCTGCCCCCTCCTAACCTCCCCCGCCGGAGGCGGGGGAGGGGCCGTGCTACCACCGCCCCTTCAGGAACGCCCCCAGGTCCCGGTCCGCGCACAGCACGTGCCCCTGGATCCACACGCGCAGCAGGCCGACCACGTCGGACAGCACCCGCGGATCCGCCTCCACCCGCACCACGAAGTCCGACACCACCGTCAGCAGCGCCTTGTGCTCGCGCACGTGCTCGGCGCGGCCGGGATAGCCGGCGCTGTCCATCACCGCCTCCTCGGTGGCGAAGTGGTAGTCGGTGTAGTCGATCAGCGCCTGCAGCACCGCCCCCGGCGTCAGCTGCCCCGGGTTCGCCTGCAGGGCGTGGAGCGCGCGGTTGTACAGCTCGAAGAGCTGCTGGTGCTGCTCGTCGATCTCCGGGTCGCCGACGGCGTGCGCCTCGGTCCATTCGAGCGGCGCGACGGTCCCCTCCATCGTGGAGCCTTCCTTTCCGAAACGGCAAATGCCGGACCGGGCCGCGGCGGGCGCCGCACCCCGGTCCGGCTCGACGGTGTGGTGGTGGTCAGACGGCGTTCTGGGCGACCGTGCGGCGCCCGCGCCGGCGGGCCGGGCGGCCGCTCTCCAGCGCGTTCAGCGTCGCCTCGCGCGCCCGCAGGCCGCGCAGCGTCGATGCCAGCACGGTGAGCATCATCAGCGCCGCCACGGCGTAGGCGGGCCAGACGTACGCGGCGTGGCCGCCCATCGCGAAGAACTCGGTCATGGCTCCCCTGCTCCTGTCCGTTCGGCGTTTCAGATCGTGCCCACTGCTTACGGCACAGCTTGGCCGTGCGCTTTGATCGAAAGCAAGCCGTCAGCCGCGCGCCTCGGAGAAGCGCAGCGTCTGTACCTTGCGGCCGATGATCTCGGCCTTGACGCGCAGCAGCGCGACGGTGACGAAGTACAGCGTGAAGGCCAGCGCCATCACCAGCAGCGGCCACAGCATCGGCCCGGCGATCGCCGGCCCGCCCATCTTGATGACGCT
>NZ_JBOZRT010000059.1:0-8746 GCF_050789165.1 Azospirillum sp. | reverse complement strand
TGCGGGGCATACGTTGATTCTCGTGCACGACGCTGCCCCCCCCCAAACCCTCCCCCAGCTGGGCTGGGGGAGGGCTCGTCACGCCCGCGCCCGCTCCGGCTCCATCCGCGCCTGCCCGGCCGGGCACAGCTCCAGCAGCACGCAACGCTGGCACGCCGGGTTCTCGTGGTAGCAGCAGCGCTGCCCGTGCAGCATCATGACCTCGTGGTTGTCGTAGACCTGCTGCGCCGTCCAGCCGGCCGGCAGCTGGTCGGCCAGCACGCGGTGCGACGGCCCGACGGCGAGGCTGGCCGGAATCAGCCCGGTGCGCGCGGCGACGCGGTGGTGGTGACTGTCCACCGGCAGCGCCGCCCGCCGCAGGCTGCTGAAGCACAGCACCGCCGCGCTGGTCTTCGGCCCGACGCCGGGCAGCCGCTCCAGCCAGGCGCGGGCGTCCTCGACCGGAATGTCCTCCAGGAAATCGAGCGACAGGCCGCCGCGCAGCGCCGTGATGCGGCGCAGGATCTCCTGCAGGCGGGGCGCCTTCTGCTCCGGCCACGTCACCCCGGCGATGGTCGCCTCGACCTCGGCCACCGGTGCGTCGCGCACGCCGTTCCAGTCCGGCCAGCGCGCCCGCAGCGCCTTGAACGCCTTCGACGAGGCGGCGTTGCGCGTGCGGTGCGACAGCAGGGAGGAGACCAGTTCGCTCAGCGGATCGTGGTTGTGGAAGTACGGCACCGGGCAGCCGTACACGAGGCACAGCCGCCGGTGGATCTCGAGCGCCTTGGCGCTGAGGGCGTCGGGGAACAGCATGTTCCCGTAACAGAACAATCCCTCTCCCGTCCCGGGAGAGGGAGGGGCCCGCTCGGAACGAGCGGAAGGGTGAGGGTGCGTTCAAGGATCCTTGCCGCAACCCTCACCCGGCCGCTTCGCGGCCACCCTCTCCCGGGACGGGAGAGGGGAGTCTGACCCCTGCCGGTAGTTCGGCGACTCGTTGGTGATGGTGATGTCGTGCACGTGGCTCTCGCGCAGGCCGGCGTTGGTGATGCGCACGAAGTTGCAGCGCGACTGCATCTCCGGGATCGTGCTGTTGCCGGTGTAGCCCATGGCGGCGCGCAGGCCGCCGATCAGCTGGTGGATCACCGCCGACACCGGGCCCTTGTACGGCACGCGGCCTTCCACGCCCTCCGGCACCAGCTTCATGGTGGAGACTTCCTGCTGGAAGTAGCGGTCGGCCGAGCCGCGCGCCATCGCCCCCACCGAGCCCATGCCGCGGTAGCTCTTGTACGAGCGGCCCTGGTACAGGATGACCTCGCCGGGGCTCTCGTCGGTGCCGGCGAACAGGCTGCCGAGCATGGCGCAGTCCGCACCCGCCGCGATGGCCTTGGCCAGATCACCCGAGAACTTGATGCCGCCGTCGGCGATCACCGGGATGCCCTGCTTCTGGCACTCGTCCACCACGTCCATGATGGCGGTGAGCTGCGGCACGCCGACGCCGGCGATGATGCGCGTGGTGCAGATGGAACCCGGACCGATGCCGACCTTCACCGCGTCGGCGCCGGCGTCGATCAGCGCCTTGGCGGCTTCGGCGGTCGCCACGTTGCCGGCGATCACCTGGGTGTAGTTGCCCATGGCGCGCGCGGCGCGCACCTGGTCGAGCACCTTCGACGAGTGGCCGTGCGCGGTGTCCACCACCAGCACGTCGACGCCCGCGTCGAACAGCGCCTCGGCCCGGCGCAGGCCGTCCGGCCCGGTACCGGTTGCGGCGGCGACGCGCAGGCGGCCCTTGTCGTCCTTGCAGGCGGTGGGAAAGGCCTGCGCCTTCTCGATGTCCTTCACGGTGACGAGGCCGATGCAGCGGTAATCCTCGTCCACCACCAGCAGCTTCTCGATGCGGTGCTGGTGCAGCAGGCGCTTGGCCTCGTCCTGGCTGACGCCCTCGCGCACAGTGACGACCTTCTTGGTCATCAGCTCGGCGATCGGCTGCTTGGGGTCAGTGGCGAAACGGACGTCGCGGTTAGTGATGATGCCCACCAGCTTGCCCGAACCGCGGGCGTCCACCCCCTCGACCACTGGGATGCCGGAGATCTTGTAGTTGGCCATGATGCCCAGTGCGTCGGCCAGCGTGGCGTCGGGCGCGATGGTGATCGGGTTGACCACCATGCCGCTCTCGTAGCGCTTGACCTTGCGGACCTCTTCGGCCTGCCGCTCGATGTCGAGGTTGCGGTGGATGACGCCGATGCCGCCGGCCTGCGCCAGCGCGATGGCGAGCGAGCTTTCCGTCACCGTGTCCATGGCCGAGGACAGGAGCGGGATGCCCAGCCGGATGGTCTTGGTCAGCCGCGAGCGCGTGTCGACGTCGCCCGGCAGCACCTCGGAGGCACCGGGAACCAGCAGCACGTCGTCGAAGGTCAGCGCTTCGCGGATGTTGGAAACACGCGACATCGGCCATCTCCCGCAAAATTTGCGGCACTATACACAACAAGATGCGGATGTGAAGGGCCGCGACCTACTACACCTCGGCATGGGTCGGTTGCGTGGGCTTCGCCCCGCCGCGGAACCCCATCGCCACCACGTAGGTCTCCGAGGAGTCCTGCCGGCTGGCCGGCGGCTTGGCGTGCTTGACCACGGCGAAGTCCTGCTTCAGCCGGGTCAGCAGGTCGCGCTCGGCGCCACCCTGGAACAGCTTGCAGACGAAGGCGCCGCCCGGGGCCAGCACCTCCTCGGCGAAGTCGTACGCCGCCTCGGCCAGCGCCATGATGCGCAGGTGGTCGGTCTGCTGGTGGCCGGTGGTCGGCGCCGCCATGTCGCTCAGCACCACGTCGGCCGGGCCGCCCATGACGGCCTTCAGCCGCTCGGGCGCCGCCTCGTCGAGGAAGTCGGCCTGGAAGGTGGTGGCGCCGGCGACCGGCTCCATCTCCAGGATGTCGAGGCCGACGACCTGCCCGCCGGTCTGCTCCGGCTTCACGCGCTCGACCGCCACCTGGGTCCAGCCGCCGGGGGCGGCGCCGAGGTCGACGATGCGCTTTCCGGGCGCCAGGATGTGGAACTTCTCGTCGAGCTGCAGCAGCTTGAACGCCGCGCGCGAGCGGAAGCCGCGCCGCTTGGCGTCGGCGACGTAGGGGTCGTTGAGCTGCCGCTCCAGCCAGCGCGCCGAGGAGTTGGAGCGCTTGGCCGCGGTCTTCACGCGAACGGTCGTCTGCCGGCCGCCGGGCCGCGTCGACGAGGACTTCTTCTGGGTCATGGTACCTTACTTATAGATCCGTCAGCCCTGCGTCGACCCGATGAGGTCGACCAGGATGCCCTCGCGCAGGCCGCGATCGGCGATGCGCAGGCGCTCCACCGGGCAACAGTCGCAGATGGCTTCCAGCACCGCGCACCCCGCCACCACCAGGTCGGCGCGCTCCAGGCCGATGCAGGCATGCCTGGACCGGCCCTCGAAGTCCAGCGCCACGAGGCGGCGGATGATGTCGCGGGCGTGATCGATGCGCAGGAAGCTGCCGTCCACCGCCCGCCGGTCGTAGCGCGCCAGCCCCAGGTGCACCCCCGCCAGCGTCGTCACCGTGCCCGACGTGCCCAGCATCTGCACGCCGCCGCGCTCCAGGTGGGCGCGGACGCCGTTGCGCTCGGCGAAGGGTTCGATCTGCGCGGCGACCTCCTCGACCATGGCACAGTAGCGCTCCGGCGGGATGAGGTCGCCGCCGTAGCGTTCCGACAGGCCGATGACGCCGCAGCGAATCGAGATCTGGTCGACCAGGCGCGGCCGCCCTCCCGGCCTCAACGCCAGCCACATCAGCTCGGTCGAGCCGCCGCCGATGTCGAAGACCAGCGCGTGCGGGATGCGTGGGTCGAGCAGCGCGGCGCAGCCGGCGATGGCCAGCCGCCCCTCCTCCTGGCTGGAGATGATCTCGATGGCGATGCCGGTCTCGTCCTCGACGGCTTCCAGGAAGGGCGTGCAGTTGCGGGCGCGCCGGCAGGCCTCGGTGGCGACGGCGCGCACGGCGGTGACGCCGCGGCGCTGGATCTTGCCGCCGCACACGCGCAGCGCGGCCAGCGTGCGCTCCATGGCGGAGTCGGACAGGCGCTCGCTGCTGAACACGCCCTCGCCCAGGCGGACGATGCGCGAGAAGGCGTCGATGACGCGGAACCCGCTCTGCGTCGGGCGGGCGATGAGGAGTCGGCAATTGTTGGTGCCGAGGTCGAGGGCCGCATAAACCGGGCGCACAGGGGCCGCCAACCGCGTCCGTTCGGACTCGCATGACCGATCGCTGTGCAGATAAGCGTCCACGACTCCTCCCATATGCGGCAACTCTCATGAGCGCCGCGGAATGGTGGACATACTAACCGCTTCCGTGAGCCGGGCGAAGCCTTGCTTTCGAGGGGGGAGGCGTGCGGATTCCGATGGAGACCGCAATTCGGGGCTTCACAATGTGGGAATCCGGTGCTAAAAGGGCCGCCCACGACGGGAGCGCGACCAAGCGTCGCTCCCGGCGACGGTCTGGGGGATCGTCTAGCGGTAGGACAGCGGACTCTGACTCCGCCAGCCTAGGTTCGAATCCTAGTCCCCCAACCAACCTATTGAAATCGCTTACATTTTTGCTGGTGACCTGGGTGGCGTGGTGCAATTGCACTACTGGCTGCCCCTCACTCATTTGGAGTGCGTGGTCATGCAGCATGTGTGTCGGCGGGCAGGCACATTTCACTTCCGGCGCCGCATCCCTGGGCGCCTGCAACATCGGCTCGGCGGCTTGGCCGAGATCTACCGGTCGCTCGAGACATCCAGCCCGCGCGTAGCGGCCATCAGGTCCCGCCTGCTCTTCCTGGAAAGCGAACGCTTCTTCGCTGCCCTGGATGGAGATCCGGCGCTGTCGGTTGAGGATGCTCGTCACCTGATGCGGGACGTTGTCGGGCCCGCATCCTGGGTACAGGCGGACCTGATCATTCGCCGTCCGGTCGGCGCGGGCGCCTCCCCGCTGCTGTCGGTGACACCCGCACCCTGCCCTGCCCTCTGCTCCGCACAGGCGAACGCGGTGTCAGCGGTTCCCGCCCTCGCGTCACCGGCGGTAGCTGCGCCAGTTCCGGCACCGGTGTCAGGTGCCCCCGTGTTCAGCACACTCACAGAGGCGCACATCGCGAACATGCTGGAGACGGGCGCCTGGGGCTCGCAGCAGACCGCGCTCCAGGCCCGGGGTACCTTCCGCCTCTGGGGCGAGTACCATGGGGACCAGCAGGTTGACCGCTACACGCGCCGCCATGCCTCGGAATTCAAGGCGGCGCTGAGCAAGCTCCCTCAGTTGCACGGCCGCTCGCCGCACCTGAAGGGGACGATGCGCGAGAACATCGAGGTCGCTGCACAGCTGTCACCACGCAGCATCAAGCGGCCGAAGCTGCTGTCGATGAAGACGATCAAGCGCCACATGAGCGCGCTGCATGGCTACTGGGACTGGCTGCGCCAGCACGGGCACTACGAGTTCGACGCCAATCCCTTCTCAGGCTTCGATTACCCAATTGCGAACGGCAAGCCCGCGTCCGAGCAGCGCGCGATGTGGTCCGACCGCGACCTAAACCGCCTGTTCACGTCCCGGCTCTGGGTTGGCCCCGACGCCGATCGGCGAAGTGCCGTTTTCTGGCTGCCGATCATCTCCCTGGTGACGGGCTTGCGGCTGGAGGAAATTGCCCAGCTGCACACCGCCGACATCAAGAAGCGGGATGGCATCGACTTCTTCCTGGTCCACGCCGACGGGGAGCGGCGGATCAAGAACGCGAACTCGGTGCGCGAGGTGCCAATCTCGGGGATGCTGGTGGCGCTCGGCTTCCTGGACCTCGTCGAAGAACGTCGTCGGACGCGCTGCAAGCGGCTGTGGCCGGACCTGCGGCCGAAGGGCCAGGACAGGCGCTTGGGCGCCTACTATTCGGAGCGGTTCACCCTGTACCGGCGGGAGATCGGTGTTTACCGGCTTGGCGTCGACTTCCACAGCTTCCGCGGGACCTTTGAGACGCTGCTCCTGAACGCCGGTGCGAACCCGGTGTTCGTCAAGGCGATCATGGGGCACAGCACCTCCGACCTCATCGGCGAGGGCAGCCGCTATCTGAAGCACGTCACGCTGAAGAACAAGATCGAGGCGATGAACATGCTGAAGCTCGGCGTCGACCTGGGACACCTTATGCCCGACACCTAAAGGGACTGGTGCCCCATAAGCACCATCTATCAGTGAAACCACACGGATCGTAGTGGGTGACGAGCAGACATCTCAGAAATCAGCTTTCCTCTGGTCTGCCGCTTGAACCTTCCGATGCGCGCCCTCCACGTCGAACTCAACGGCACCCGCGACTTGTGGACCGGCCGCTTGTGCAAGAGTTACCGGCTCTCAACGGCGCTTAGGGCGCGTCGTGTCAGCCCATGGCTCCCGGACAGCGGCAACGAACGGTGCTCGACGTCAGATGGACGCCATAGTGATGGGAGTGCCGTCTATCAGGACGACGGCATTCAAGGCCCACTGCACATCGCTCCCGCCCAGGATCAGGAGAATGGGTTCGAGACAAGCGTAGGACGGCTTGGAGGCAATAGAGCGCATGGTCCGCAGGTCGTCCGAACTGGGCGTCGTAGAGCCGTGCGGGTGCGTGTGCCACTCCCCAAGATAGTAGATCCCTTGCTGCCACCGCTCCTCAAGCAGGGTATCAAGGTTGCCGCCGCCGCGGCTAAACCAAGTCCGCCCCCAGGACGACCCGGCCGGTGGCCCCGTCACGTCCAAGACGGCGGCCGTGCGATAGTCGTCCTCGTACTGACCAAGCAGGATGCCGCCGGTCTCGTTCTGCCAGCTCGACGCGCGCCCGTACCCGAGCATCGTCCTGAGCGCTTCAGGCGTCACCGTGACCGTGATTCGGCCATCCGCTGACCGGAAGCGGCAGCCGTTCGCCACCTCCATGCCGTCAGGCAGCCGCACGGCCTTCTTCTTCTGACGCCAGAACATTGACATGCTCCGTATGGACCTCGAAGACGCGCTCCGGCGTCCGCCCAGCGAGCACCCGGCTGATGAACTTGACCGCGGCCAGCGCCATCGCGGACGTGGTGAGCCCATCCGCCGGGAACACCGGATGCCAGCACCCCACGCCTTCCCAGGACGGCGCACCGACCTCCCTTTTGGTAGCGTTTTCGGGGCCGCGCCACTCCTCGAGGTGCTCCTTGAAGTCAGCTATGGGGAATCCGGTCCCTTTTGACGCAAAGCAGAACAGGCGACGAGCACCCCATCCCAGTGACAAGGAAATGAACCAGCGGTCCTCGACACCGTCCCAGGCGAACCCGGCGAGATCATCGAGGACCTTATCGGTCCCGGTGCAGTCAATCACGACCCGGCTCGCCTGGGCCCTCCGTTCGTGACGGCCTTTCATGCCGACCGGGAACGCGAGGGGGACACCGACGGCCTTCGCGTGCGGATTGACGTCGTTCATCCGCAAGGCGAGGCGCTCAGCCTTGTTGCGGCAGACATCACCAACGCCGAGTTCGTGACGGACCAAGTTGCCGCCGATCAGCAGATCGTGGTCCATGACCATGATGTCGTGAGCTCCGGCCCGGGAAAGCGCGACGCCGACCGCAGACCCAAGCGCGCCCGCTCCGAGCAGCAGTATCGGCTGATCCGCCGCGTTGCGGTCCAGGGTGGTTCCGCGGGTGATCAACTGGTCCGGCGCCCAATTCTCGATTGGCATCCACTCGACCCTGGCGTCGGCGCGGATGAGGGTCCGGTCCCGTTGCCGATAGCCGCGCTCATTCGACCGAAAACCCTTGGCCGTAACAGCGCCGTGAGACAACACCGGCATCCAGACAGCTTCCCAGTGCAGGCGTACCGGTTGTTCACCGACCAGCTCAGCGGTAGGGAACCCAATCAGGATGGGATGCCGTTGCCCGGTGCGGAACAGCTTCCCGTTCTCGATGATGGAGTTGAACACCGATACGTCAGCCACACGGCGGAAGGCGTCCTCCATCTCCCCCCAAGTCGCAGGCAGTCCCCATGGAAGAACCGTTGGCGGATCTGGCAAGGTGAACCACATGCCAGTGATGGGCTTCCGCCCCTTGGCCCCGGCCATCCGAAGACCCCAAGACGTTTCACGGATCGTGTTGCCCTGCGTATCCCGGAAGTGCTGGACAGCCCAGAGCCCGGGTGCGTTGGTCGGGTTGACGAGGGTAACAAGTCCGCCACCCGGCACATGGCCCTGCCATGCCTCGAAGGTGTTGCGGTCTTCGGCGAAGACAACGATGCCGGGGGGGCCATCCTTATAGCTTGGTGGAGAGGGGAACTCCGTCGGCTGCCCGGGTGCCAGCAGCGTGTCGGTCGCGGCTGCATTGATCCAAGCGAGCAGCCGGGAGGCATGCCACCGGAGGCGAGAGTCAGCTTCCTTCGGCTCCTTCACCCCCTCGTCGAACCGTGGCCCGGCGACGCAAAGGTTCCCAGTCCGCCACGGGCGCTTGTCCTTGGGCTCCCCGTTGTAGGTCTGGTGCGGGAACGTCACGGAGATGCCGCCATCGGTTGCTGGGTAGAAGGTGATCTCGCCCTTGGGGTATTCAGGCGACACCAGCATCATCCACGCCGACACAGTTGGCATATACGCGCTGGCCGGAACCGAGAGCTCGGCCAGACACCGGACAGCGAAACGGCGGTCTTCCGAGACCCACAGCTGACCTGCCCCCCTGAACCCGCTCCAGCCCCTATGTGAAGGCTGGGCACTCAGGAGGAGGAAGGAATGGCCCGTCGGAAGCGGCATACCCCCGAGC
>NZ_JBOZRT010000058.1:0-120680 GCF_050789165.1 Azospirillum sp. | reverse complement strand
GCCGTCGGCGTCCGGCTCGCGGCCGAAGTGGCCGTAGGCCGCGGTGCGCGCGTAGATCGGCTTGTTCAGGCCCAGGTGCGTGCGGATGCCGCGCGGGCTCAGGTTCACCAGCTGCTGCAGCACGTCCGACAGACGGTCCTCATCGACCTTCCCGGTGCCCGCGGTGTCGATGTACACCGACAGCGGCTTCGACACGCCGATCGCGTAGCTCAGCTGGATCGTGCACCGGTCGGCCAGACCGGCGGCCACGACGTTCTTCGCCAGATAGCGCGCCGCGTACGCGGCCGAGCGGTCCACCTTGGTCGGGTCCTTGCCCGAGAACGCGCCGCCGCCGTGCGGCGCAGCACCCCCGTAGGTGTCCACGATGATCTTGCGCCCGGTCAGCCCGGCGTCGCCGTCCGGCCCGCCGATCACGAAGCGCCCGGTCGGGTTCACGTAGAACGACGGCTCCTCACACATCCAGCCCTCCGGCAGCACGTTGAGCACGTGCGGGCGGACGATCTCGCGGATGTCGGCCTGGGAGAACGCCTCGCCGTGCTGGGTCGAGACCACCACCGAGGTGGCGCGCACCGGCCGGCCGTTCACGTACTGCAGCGTCACCTGGCTCTTGGCGTCGGGGCCGAACTCGATGGCGGCGCCCGAGTGGCGGGCCTCGGCCATCGACTTGAGGATGGCGTGCGCGTAGTAGATCGGCGCCGGCATCAGCGCCGGGGTCTCGTTGCAGGCGTAGCCGAACATGATGCCCTGGTCGCCCGCGCCCTCGTCCTTGTCGCCGGCGGCGTCCACGCCCATGGCGATGTCGGCGGACTGCGAGTGGACGAGGCACTTGACGTCCATCTTGTCCCAGTGGAAGCCGTCCTGCTCGTAGCCGATGTCCTTGACCGCGTGGCGGGCAACCTGGACCAGCATGTCCGGGGTGATCGCCTCGGGCCCGCGCACCTCGCCGGCCAGCACCACCTGGTTGGTGGTGGTCAGCGTCTCCACCGCCACGCGGGCGTACGGGTCGTGCGACAGGTAGAGGTCGACGATGGCGTCGGAGATCCGGTCGGCGACCTTGTCCGGATGGCCTTCTGACACGGACTCGCTGGTGAAGACGTAGTTCTGCTTGGCCACGGCAACCTCGGCTGTTTTACAGGGGCGAACTGGAGATCGGGGCCGCGCTGAACCTGTTCTGATCCCGGATCAACGGTTAACCGATCGGTTGCGGTATTTGACAACATTTTACGATCGGGTCAAGCGACCTTCCCGTCTGATATGACCGCGAGTCGTGGTAAAGCGAAAGCGGGGGCGTGACCGAGTCACGCCCCCGCACTCTGACTCTCGTCCCTGGCGAAACGGATTACTCGGCCGCCTCGAAGCTGCCGGCGTTGGCCACCGCCTTGGTCAACTCGAACAGCCGCTTGCGCACCGAGGAGTCGTTGATGCGGTAGTAGGCGCGCACCAGTTCCAGCGTCTCGCGCTTGGCCATGGGGTCCGGCTCGTAGCCGCCCGTGGGCTTGTCCTCGGCGGCGTGCATCGGCTCCTCGTCGTCGGTGAAATCGACGCCCGCCGGCATGTCGTCGAAGAAGAACGACACCGGCACGTCGAGCACCCGGCTGAGGTCGAACAGGCGCGAGGCGCCGATGCGGTTGGCGCCGCGCTCGTACTTCTGCACCTGCTGGAAGGTGAGGCCGATGGCTTCGCCGAGCTTCTCCTGGCTCATGCCCAGAAGCGTGCGGCGCAGCCGAACACGGGAGCCGACGTGTACATCGATGGGGTTCGGCTTCCCGGTCTTGGGGCGACCCGCGTTTCCACGACGCCCGCGCGCTGCTGTTTGCATCCTAAATTCCCCGATAACGTGTGAGTACTGTTGTATGTCATATCCACGTATGCGGTCAAGTGTGTCTCCCGGACATTCGACCTGCGTGTGGGTTGAGTGGAGAGATAGTTCCGCTAGCGGCTACGACGAGCAGCCAGCGTCAGCGCGGCCGCCGCCAGGAGCAGTACCCCGAAGATCCAGTCGCCGAAGCGCCCGTACGGCGTGGGATCCGGCAGCGCCTTGGGCAGCGCCGCGTCGAGCACGCCGCGCACGCCGAGCGGCAGCTCCGCCGTCACCCGCCCGTAGGAATCCACGACGCCGGAGATGCCGGTCTGCGCGCTGCGCACCAGCGGCATGCCCTCCTCCACGGCGCGCACCTGGGTGATGGCGAAGTGCTGGTGCGGCCCCGCCGTCTGCCCGTACCACGCGTCGTTGGTGAGATTGAGCAGCCACTGCGGCCGGTCGGCCGGGTCGGTCACCGCGTCGGGGAAGATCGCCTCGTAGCAGATCAGCGGGCTGACCGGCGGCAGGCCGGCAAGGTGCAGCGTGCGCGGCCCCGGCCCGGCCGAGAACTCCGGCCCACCGAGCATGGCGCCGAACGGCAGGTACTGGCGCAGCGGCGTGTACTCGCCGAAGGGCACGAGGTGCGCCTTGTCGAAGCTGCCGCGCACCGCGCCGGAGCCGTCGATGGCGAGCAGGCTGTTGTAATAGCGCACTTCTCCGTCCGCCTGCCGCACCGCGCGGGGCGCCCCGGTCAGCGTCATGCCGCCGGGCGGCGTCACCGCGGCCAGCGCGCTGCGGTTGGCCGCATCCGCCTCGATGAAAAAGGGGATGGCGGTTTCCGGCCAGATCAGGTGCGTCACCGGCTCCCGCGCCGGCGAAGCGGACAGCTCGAGGTGCGTCTCGAAGACCTTCAGGCGCTCCTCCGGCTGCCACTTGTAGCGCTGCTCGACCCCCGACTGGACGAGGCGCAGCCGCACGCCGGGGACGTTTTCGGTGGGCGCACCGGCGAGGCGCAGCGCGCCCCAGCCGCCGATCCCGGCGAACAGCAGCAGCCCCACGGCGAACGCCGCCCCGACGCGGCGCGGCGGCTCCGCCGGATCGGCGAAGGCGGCCGGCAGCGCCGCCACCAGCACGGTCAGCAGGCTCAGCCCGTAGATGCCCAGGAGGGAAACGCTCTGCAGCACCGGCAGCCAGCCGACCCAGGCGTAGCCGACGAGGTTCCACGGGAAGCCGGTGAAGATATGCCCGCGCAGCCACTCGAACGCCGCCCACACCACGGCGAAGCCCAGCGCCCGCGCCAGGCCGCGGAGCGGCAGCAGCCACAGCACCAGCATCGCCAGCCCGGTGAACATCGCCAGCAAGACCGGCAGCCCGGCCGCCGACAGCGGCAGCGCCCACCAGAACTGTTTGATGTCGGTGAACAGCGCGAAGCTCACCCAATACAGGCCGAAGAGGTGGTGGCCGAAGCCGAACCACCAGCCGACGGCGAACGCCTGCCTCCTGGTCGCCGCCCCCTCCAGCAGCCACAGCAGTCCGGGAAACGCGATCAGCAGCAGCGGCACCGCATAGCCCGGCGGCAGCGCGAACGTGGCCAGCGCGCCAAGCAACGCCGACGCGGCGTAGCGGCGCCAGCCAGCGAGCGCCGCCAAACGGCCGGCGGTGCGGATGGTCAGGCGGTCGGCGGGGATGGTGTCGGCAACGTGCACGGTCGGCGGTCCTTCGCGGTCTCCCGCCGTTAGATAGGCGGGCGACCGTGAGGGAACACGCGAATTTTGGCGACTATGCGTCCCGGCTTCCCTTCCGGGTGCGCTTGACCGCGTACATGGACTGGTCGGCCTTCTCGATCAGGGCGTCCATCTCGTGGCCGTCATCCGGGAACACCGCCACGCCGACGCTGGCGTCGAGCGGCAGCGTGCGGTCCTCGAAGGCGAAGGGCTGGCGGATCTCCGCGGCGATGCGCTCGGCCTTGCAGGCGGCGCTGCCGCGGTCCTGCACGTCGTAGAGGATGACGCCGAACTCGTCGCCGCCCAGCCGCGCGGCGGTGTCCGACTGCCGCAGCGTGGCGCGGATGCGCGCCGCCGCCTCGCGGATGGCGGCGTCGCCGGCGCGGTGGCCGTGCTGGTCGTTGATCGCCTTCAGGCCGTCCATGTCGACGTTGAGGATGCCGATCAGCGAGGACTGCCGCACGGCGAGCGCCAGGTTCTGCCGCAGGCGGTCGTAGAACAGCGCCCGGTTGGCCAGCCCGGTCAGCGCGTCGTGCGTGGCGCGGTGGTAGAGCTCGCTGGTTTCATGCTGCACGGCGTTGAACATCGCCGCGGCGATCAGCCCGCCCATCAGCTCCAGCACGCGGATGTCGCGGTCGGTGAAGGCGGCCGGCACCGGCGAGGCGATCTTCAGCGCGCCGACGGCCATCCCGTTGTGGATCAGCGGCGCCACCACCATGGAGCGCAGGCCCACCCGGCGGCAGGCCTCGCGGTCGACCCGCGCGTCGGTGTCGGAATCGTCGCAGCGCAGGATGGTGCCCTGCTCGACGCACAGGCCGGACAGGCTGCCGGCGCGCTTCAGCCGCAGCCCGAGCTGCGCGCCGGCCATGCCGGAGGCGGCGCGGTAGACCATCTCGTCGCCCTCGGCCAGCTCGACCATGGCGCCGGTGGCGCCGGTCAGCGCCTGCACGCGCTCCGAGACGAAGCCCATGACGCCGCCGAGATCGAGCCCGAAGCCGGCGATGGCCGTCTGCGTCCGGATGATCTCCATGAGGGTGGCGGGATCGAGGTTGGAATCGGCGAGGGCGTCGGACACAGGATCTCCTTTCCGCCGCTGCGTCCCAGCGGCGACCACGGGCAACTCCCACCCTCGCGTTGTTTTTTCTTAGATAACGAATGGCCGGTTATTGAGGCGAGTGCGCGGTAAATGTCAACAGCATCGCTATTTCATTAGTAATTCTTCATGATCAGGAAGAACAAAGGCCCGGGACGAACCCGGGCCTTTGTTTTGACTAGCGACCGTTGCCGGCGAACAGTGTCGGTGCCGCGATCAGCCGGTCGCCGCCAGTTCGTTGATGTTGGCGGGCATGTTGCGCACGCGCAGGCGCTTGATGCGCCGCGGGTCCGCCTCGACGATCTCGAACTCCAGGCCGGAGGGGTGCTTGAGCAGTTCCCCCCGCCCCGGCACCCGCCCGGCCAGCGACACCACCAGGCCGCCCAGCGTGTCGATGTCCTCGCGCTCCTCCTCGGTCAGCACGGGGCCGACGCGGGCCTCGAAATCCTCGATGGAGATGCGGGCGTCGGCGATCAGCGAGCCGTCCGGACGCTCGACCAGACGCGGCTGCGCCGCCTCGTCGTGCTCGTCCTCGATCTCGCCGACGATCTCCTCGACGAGGTCCTCGATGGTGACGAGGCCGTCGATGCCGCCGAACTCGTCCACCACCAGCGCCATGTGCTGGCGCGTCTGGCGCATCTGCAGCAGCAGGTCCAGCACCGGCATGGAGGGGGCGACGATGGAGACGTCGCGCACGATGTCCTTCAGCTCCATCGCCTTCTGGCTGGCGACGCAGGCCAGCACGTCCTTGATGTGCACCATGCCGACGACGTCGTCGAGCGTCTCGCGGTACACCGGCAGGCGGGAGTGCGCCTCCTCGGACATGCGATGGATGAGGGCGGGGAGCGGGGTGTCCACGTCGATGCCGACGATGTCGGCGCGGGGCACCATCACATCGACCACGGTGCGGTCGCGGAGCTTCAGGATGTTGGCGAGCAGCGTGCGCTCGCCGGCACCCATGGAGCTTTCGCCCTCGTCGTCGTCCTCGATCAGCTCCTCGATGGTGTCGCGGAGCGTGTTGTCGCCGCGGCCCCGGATCGCGGAGCGCAGCCACCCGCGGAACAGGTGGCCCAGCGAATGTTGGTCGTCGGCCCCGTCGTCACGGGGCATTCGACTGTCGGAAGTGTCGGTCATCGTCCTGTCGTTGGCTGTTGTCGGAAGGCGGCCATCTATGAGGCTCCGGAGGGCGAATTGGTCGCGTAGGGGTCCGGCACGCCGAGCGTAGCCAGCACCTCGACCTCCAACCCTTCCATCTCCTCGGCTTCGGCGTCCACCTCGTGATCATACCCGAGCAGATGGAGAACGCCATGCACCACGAGGTGGCATAGGTGATTCGATAGAGTTTTTCCCTGCTCGGCGGATTCCCGCACCAGGGTTTCCCAGGCCAGCACCACGTCGCCCAGCATGATCGGCGCGTCCTCGGCGTCCGGGGTGTCGGCCTCGGTCAGCGCGAAGGACAGCACGTTGGTCGGCTTGTCCTTGCCGCGGTAGTCGCGGTTCAGCGTCTGCACCAGCGCATCGTCGGCCAGCACCACCGACAGCTCGGCCGGCCCGTCCGCCGGGTCCCACACGGCGTTCAGCGCGGCGAGCGCGGCACGCTCGGCCAGCCACTCGGCGTCTTCGGGCCAGTCGCCGGCCTCGCGGGTGAGGCTGATGTCCACCTGGATCACGTCACTCACGGCCGGCTCCCCCCGTTGCCGCGCGTCTTGGCGGCGGCCTCGGCGCGGTCGTAGGCCTGGATGATGCGGCTGACCAGCGGGTGGCGCACCACGTCGGCGTGGCTGAAGGTGACGAAGCGTACGCCCTCCACGCCCCTGAGGATCTCCAGCGCCTCGCGCAGGCCGGACTTGGTGCCGCTGGGCAGGTCGATCTGCGTGACGTCGCCGGTGATGACCATGCGCCCGCCCTCGCCCAGGCGGGTCAGGAACATCTTCATCTGCATGGGCGTGGTGTTCTGCGCCTCGTCCAGGATGACGAACGCGTTGCCCAGCGTGCGGCCGCGCATGAAGGCGAGCGGCGCGATCTCGATCTCGCCCGACTCGATGCGCTTCTTCACCTGCTCGGCCGGCAGCATGTCGTGCAGCGCGTCGTAGAGCGGACGCAGGTAAGGATCCACCTTCTCCTTGAGGTCGCCGGGCAGGAAGCCCAGCCGCTCGCCGGCCTCCACCGCCGGGCGCGACAGCACGATGCGGTCGACCTGGCCGGAAATCATCATCGCCACCGCCTGCGCGACGGCCAGATAGGTCTTGCCGGTGCCCGCCGGGCCCAGCCCGAACACCATCTCGCTCTCGGCCAGCGCCTGCAGGTAGGTCGCCTGCATGGGCGAGCGCGGCGTGATGGCGCCGCGACGCCGCGTGCGCACCTGCACCTCGGGCCGCACCATGGACGCCAGCGCCTGCCCGCGCGCCTCCGCATCCTCCGGCACGGTGGCCATGCGGATGGCGGCGTCGACCTCGCCGGGGCCGACCTCCAGGCCGTTGCGCAGCCGCTCGTACAGCGCCTTCAGCGCCGATTCCGCGGCCTCCGCCGCCTCGGCCGGGCCGGAGACGGTGAGCTGGTTGCCGCGCGAGATCAGCGACACGCCGAGCTGGCGCTCGACCCGCGCCAGATGCTCGTCGTGCTGGCCGTAGAGCAGCGGCAGCAGCCGGTTGTCCTCAAAACGCAAATCCACGCGGTGGTCGGGCGTACCGTTCAAGCGGATACCTCTGCGGAGTGGCCCGTACGCGAGACGTACACTCCCGTCTCGACCGTACCGGCAAGGCTGTTGGCGTGCGCCGCCTCGATGCGGACGTCGGCGATGGTGCCGACGAGACGCTCCGGCGCCTGCACGTACACCGACTGCATGTGCGGGCTGCGGCCCATGAGCTGGCCCGGCCGCTTGCCCGGCCGGTCGAACAGCACCGGTACGGTACGGCCGACGAAGCCGGCGTTGAAGGCCACCTGCTGCGCGTCGATGAGCTGCTGGAGCGCGGCGAGGCGCTCGCTCTTGACGTCCTCCGGCACCTGCTTCGCCTCGGTCGAGGCCGGGGTGCCGGGGCGCGGGCTGTACTTGAAGGAATACGCCTGGGCGTACGTCACGTCGTTGACCAGCCGCAGCGTCTCGGCGAAATCCGCGTCGCTCTCCCCGGGGAAGCCGACGATGAAGTCGCCGGACAGCGCCAAGTCCGGGTTCGCCGCGCGCAGCTTGTCGACGATGGCGCGGTAGTGGTCGGCGGTGTGCTTGCGGTTCATCGCCGCCAGGATGCGGTCGGACCCGGCCTGCACCGGCAGGTGCAGGTAGGGCATCAACTGCGGCACCTCGGCGTGCGCCCGGATCAGGTCGTCAGCCAAGTCGCGCGGGTGCGAGGTGGTGTAGCGGATGCGCGCCAGCCCGTCGATGTCCGCCAGCTCGCGGATCAGCCGCGCCAGCGACCACGTCGAGCCGTCGGCGGCCTCGCCGTGGTAGGCATTGACGTTCTGGCCCAGCAGGTTGATCTCGCGCGTCCCGTTGGCGACCATGCGCTTCGCCTCGGCGAGCACCTGGAAGGCCGGGCGCGAGAACTCGGCGCCGCGGGTGTAGGGCACCACGCAGAAGGTGCAGAACTTGTCGCAGCCCTCCTGCACCGCCAGGAAGGCGGACACCCCCTGCCCGCCCGAGTCCTCCGGCAGGTGGTCGAACTTGGACTCCGCCGGGAAGTCGGTGTTGAGCACCGCACCGGCGGCGCGGTGCGCCTTGGCCACCATCTCCGGCAGGGTGTGGTAGGTCTGGGGACCGAAGACGATGTCGACGAACGGCGCGCGGGCGACGATCTCCTCGCCCTCCGCCTGCGCGACGCAGCCGGCCACGGCGAGCACCATCTTGTCGCCGGCGCGGGCCTTCTCGTCCTTCAGGTGGCGCAGCCGGCCGAGTTCCGAGAACACCTTCTCGGCGGCCTTCTCGCGGATGTGGCAGGTGTTGAGGATCACCATGTCGGCGCCGTCCGCTTCGTCCGACGGCGTGTACCCGAGGGGGGCCAGCACGTCCGCCATCCGGGCGGAATCGTACACGTTCATCTGGCAGCCCCAGGTCTTGATGAAGAGCTTCTTACTCAACGCGCCCCTTCCGCGGAAATAGCGAAAAGCGCGCCGGGATCACCGCGGCGCGCGTCCTAGGGACATATGGTATCGCAAGGGCGGAGAAGCGAGTCAACGACCGCTAACTCCCTCTCCCCTCCGGGGAGAGGGTTGGGGTGAGGGGGTCCTGCACAGCGCCCGCTTCCGCTCCCCCGAAGGTCCCCTCACCCGGCGCCTCCGGCGCCACCCCCTCCCGGGACGGGAGAGGGCGATCATCCCGCCCGCGCACCGCGCGCTCCACGCCGTGCGCCACCGCCCGGTGGCAGTGCTCGGCCAGCGCCTTGCGGCTGGAGAAGGCGTCCAGGGTGACGGGCTCGTGGAACTCCACCACCACCTCCATCCGCCCGGCGCAGAACGCCTGCCAGAGGTGCGGAGCAAGGTCCATGTCGCCGTACCACGCGTAGAACGGCCGGAAGGCGAAGCCCATCGGCAACCCGTCGAGCCGCGTCGCCGTCACGCTCACCGGCTGCACCGTCACCGCGCGGCCGTCGATGCGGGTGCCGGCCACCGCGAACAGGGCCGTCTTGAACGGCAGCGTGCGGTTGCCGTCGCTCGACGTCCCCTCGGGGAACAGGATCAGCGTGTCGCCGGCCTCCAGCCGTGCCTTCAGGTCGTCGCGCTGGCGCGCCGTGGTGCTGCGTGCCTTGCGCTCGATGAACACGGTCTGCTGCAGCTTGGCCAGGAAGCCGAACCCCGGCCAGCCCGCCACCTCGCTCTTGGCGACGAAGGAGCCGCGGATCAGCGCGCCCAGCACCGTGATGTCGAGGTAGGAGGAGTGGTTGGACACCACCAGCACCGGCCCCGGCCCGGCCGGCTCGCCGCGCACCACGATGTCGATGCCGACGATGCGGGCGCAGACGGCGTGGTAGACGCGCGGAATGGCGAAGCGCACCGGCAGGCGCAACGCCACCGCCAGCGCCTGCGCCGGGACCAGCAGCAGCGTCCAGGCCACATAGGCGATCAGGCGGAGGGCCCCGGGCACCGGCGATGTCATGGCGTGGCGCCCCGTACCGCGGTCAGGCGATCTGCGCGTCGCGGCTGCGCCGCTCGTAGTGCTTGAAGTACTTGTCGGTGATCAGGTCGGTCTTCACCACGATGCTGACGTCCGTGGTGTTGAACTGGTGGTCGATCACCGCGCCCTCGCCGACGTAGCCGCCCAGGCGCAGGTAGCCCTTGATGAGCGGCGGCAGCTCGACCAGCGCGCGCTTCACGTTGATCTGGTCCCGCGGCATCAGCGCCATGTCGACGCGCAGCCCCGGCAGCGCCACCGGGCGCAGTTCGGGCGGCGCCAGATGGTGGTAGTGCAGGTAGGACAGCGGCTCGGCCAGCGCCTGCGGGTCGGTGCCCGGCAGGCTGGCGCAGCCGAACATGATCTCGATGTCGTGGTGGAAGACGTAGGCGGCGATGCCGCGCCACAGCAGCTGCATCGAACCGCGCGTGCGGTACGCCGCATCGACGCAGGAGCGTCCCAGTTCCAGCACCTGCCCCGGGTAGTTGATGAAGGGCGTGATGTCGTATTCGGCGCTGGAATAGAAGCGGCCGGCCTTCTCGGCGGCCGGGCGGCGGATCAGGCGGTAGGTGCCGACCACCTTCTCCGGCCCCGTGCCGCGGGCGTGGTCGATGACCAGCAGATGGTCGCACAGCGCGTCGAACTCGTCGAAGTCGCGCCGGCGCGCCGCCATCTCCTCGGACGGCACGGCGGCCATCTCCTCGTAGAAGACGCGGTAGCGCAGCGCCTGCGCGGCCTCGATCTCGGCCGTCGACTCGGCCAGCCGGACCTCGAGCGAGCCCATGCGCAGCTCGTTCGAGCCGTCCTCGGTGCCCTGGTCCGTGCTGTGGTCAGACATGGTGGGATCGCGCCGTTCGCCAAGGGGACAGCCAAAGGGACGGGAGCGCCCCCGGCCCTCGGCCGGACGCCCCCGCCCACAGGCATACCATGAAGCGGCGCCTTATGGTCAACCGCTGAGTATCGGCGGGAGAAACCGGCCCTTCACGCAGACGCGACGGAACGCGCACCGGCGGCGCGCCGCGGACGGGCCGGCTGGCACCGGGCACCGCGAGGGCACCCGGACGACAGGAGCGGAAAAACGCCTCAGGCGACGCTGCGGCGGGCGCGGGTGCCGAGGCCGATCTGCTTGGCCAGCGAGCTGCGCTGGCGGGCGTAGTTCGGAGCGACCATCGGGTAGTCGGCGGGCAGGCCCCAGCGGTCCCGATACTCTTCCGGCGTCATGTTGTACGCGGTCTTCAGATGGCGCTTCAGCATCTTCAGCTTTTTGCCGTCTTCCAGACACACAATGTAATCCGGCGTGACCGACTTCTTGATCGGCACGGCCGGCTGCGGACGCTCCTCCACGGGCACGGGATCGGTCCCGACGTTCGACAGGGACTTGTAGACCTGTTCGATCAACACCGGAAGATCGGCGACGGCCACGGAATTGTTAGAGACGTGTGCGGCCACGATCTCCGTCGTCAGAGACAACAGCGCGTTGGAAGGGGATCCATTGCTCATGTAAGCTTGCTCCACGGCTTGGCGTTCTCCTCCCATATAAAGAGGTTCGCTGCGCTGTGCAATATCCGATCTTTTACGTAAAGAGGAACCGGTGCAGGAACCAAAGACCGCCAATTACTTCCTGGACATCACGACCGAGGTCTGTCCGTTAACCTTCGTGCGCACCAAGATATTGGTCGAGCGCATGGCGGCGGGCGAAACCCTCGAAGTCCGTCTGAACGCTGGTGAACCCTTGGAGAATGTGCCGCGTTCTCTGGCCGAACTCGGTCACGCAGTGCTTGCGGTGGAACCCGAAAACCGAGAGGATCCAAGCGGGCCGCACCGCCTTTGGGTGCGGAAACGTTAATTTCAATTTGGAAACGAACGGCGCAGGACGAGTGCAGCCACGCGTCCCTCCCGGCGTATGTAGTACGCGGGGCGCCGGCCCACCTGGGCAAAGCCGCTCTGCGCGTACAGCATGCGCGCGGCGTCGTTGTCTTCGGCGACTTCCAGGAACAGCGCGGTGGCGCCGCGCCGCTCCGCCTCGCCGCACACCGCCCGCACCAGACGGCGGCCCAGCCCGCTCCGCCGCGCCTGCGGCAGCACGCCGATGGTCAGGATCTCGGCGTCCTCGCCGACGACGCGGGCCAGCGCGCAGCCGACGGGCGCGCCGGCCTCGTCCACCGCCAGCAGGCCGAAGCTGCCGGGCTGGCCGAGCAGCGTCTCGACGAAGTCGGCCTCCCAGCGGTCGTCGGGAAAGCACAGCTGCTGGACAGCGGCCAGCACCCGCCCCTCCAGCACGCCGGCCGGCTGGATGCTGGAAGTATCGTCGGGCACGCCGCTCACGCCGCGCCCTTCGGCAGCGTGACGTCGGGCGAGCGCAGGTAGAGCGGCTGCGGCGGCAGCCCCTCGGCCCGCTGCGCGCCCAGCGCGGCCACCACCGCCGCATCGGGCAGGCCCGGCTCGGCGGCGAAGGCGGTGCCCTCGCGCCCCTCCAGCACCGGGCGCAGCAGCGGCACGCCGTCGCCGACCACCAGCAGCGGCCCGGCCGGCAGCCAGCCCGGCACCGCGTCCGGCAGCAGCAGCGCCGGCTCGCCCAGCGGCGTCAGGTCGTCCGCAAAGAGTTGCAGGAACGGCTCGGCCCGGCGTGAGTCGACGACGGCCAGCACGGTGCGGCCGCGCCGCTCCGCCTCCGGCACGGCGTGCACCAGGGCTTCGAAGGTGGTCAGCCCGACCACCGGCAGCCCGGCCGCCAGCGCGAACCCGCGCGCCGCCGCCAGCGAGATGCGCAGGCCGGTGAACGCCCCCGGCCCCACGGTCACGGCGATGCGATCGAGGTCGGCGAAGCCCACCCCTGCGTCCGCCAGCACGGCGTCGACCATCGGCACCAGCGCTTCCGCCTGGCCGCGCGCCATCGGCTCGGCCCGGCGCGCGGTGATGCGCCCATCGTCCCACAGCGCCGCGGAGCAGCCCGACGTGGCGGTGTCCAGACCCAGAACCCTCATACGTCCATCGTCCCCGTTTCCCAACCGCTCCACCATAACGCGCCCGCTCGACCGCAACACTGTTGCATTCGCGCATCAGGTCGCCACACTGCGCGGGCGGGACGGGGAGCGGGCTTGTTCGCCCCCACCCGGTTGTGCCACACCACCGCGGTAGGCCGGCCTTGCGGCCGCCGCCCGGTTCATTGCAGCGACCATGACGTTCCGCCGCGCCGCCTTCACCGCAGCCCTCGCCGTCTGGGCCCTGATCGCCCCGCCGGCCGGCCGTGCCGTGGCGGCGGAGGCCAGTGCGCCAAGCGCGCCCAGCGCCGTGGTGTTCGCCTACAACCGCTTCGGCGAGGACCAGTCCCCCGGCAGCAGCATCCGCATCGACCAGTTCGAGGCGCACCTCGACGAGCTGACCACCGGCGGCTACGCCGTGCTGCCGCTGCCGACCATCCTCGACGCGCTGAAGACCGGCAAGCCGCTGCCCGACCGCGCCGTCGCCATCACCGTGGACGACGCGACGCGCTCCTTCTACACGCAGGCGTGGCCGCGGCTGCGCGCGGCGAACCTTCCCTTCACGCTGTTCGTCGCCACCGACCCGGTCGACCGCAACGCCGGCACCCACATGACCTGGGCCGAGCTGCGCCAGCTGCAGGCCGCCGGGGTGACCATCGGCGGCCTCGGCGCCACGACGGAAACGCTGGTCGAGAGCACGCCCGAGGAGGCCCGCGCCGAGCTGCGCCGCATGGCCGACCGCCTGAAGGCGGAGCTGGGCCGCGCGCCGGCGCTGTTCGCCTACCCCGAGGGGGAGTTCTCGCGCGCCCTGCAGGAACTGGCCGCCGAGCAGGGCTTCACCGCCGCCTTCGGCCAGCAGTCGGGCGTGCTGTACCCGCGCGCCGACCTGCGCGCCCTGCCGCGCTTCGTGATGAACGAGTCCTACGGCAGCGTCGACCGCTTCCGCTTGGCCGCCAACGCGCTGCCGCTGCCGGTGTCGGACCTGACGCCGGACGACCCGCTGCTGACCGTCAACCCGCCGCCGCTGGGCTTCACCGTGTCGGGCGAGGTGGGCGACCTGTCGCGCCTCGCCTGCTTCGCCGCCGGCCAGGGCCGCACCCGGCTGGAGCGCATCGAGGACCGCGTCGAGGTCCGGATATCCGACCCCTTCCCGCCCGGACGCGCCCGCGTCAACTGCACCCTGCCCACCCCGGAGGGGCGCTGGCGCTGGTTTGGCGTGCAGTTCGTCATCCCCGACGACGACGAGTAGGCCCCACCCAAAAAAGGGCCCGCGCACCCTCTGCCGGCGGCGGGCCCTGCGAGTGACGGGGCCCGCGGCCGTTCTGGCCGTTCGGCTCCGCCGTGTAGATCCATCCTGCGCGGCCGACCGCCGAATGGCGCCGGCACACGTCGAAAGACCCTATTAGAATAGGCTTATTCGGTTAACGGAGCGTGTGGCCGCACGCCCGCATCCCCGCACACCGGCGCGGGTCCGCCCTGCGGCGGACGCAATGAAAAAGGGCCCGGAGCGTCGCCGCCGGGCCCTTCCTTTGCATTCGGCCGGACAGGGGTCAGCGCAGCGCGCGGACCTCCTGCACTTCGGGGATGTAGTGGCGCAGCATGTTCTCGATGCCGGCCTTCAGCGTGGCGGTCGAGCTGGGGCAGCCCGAACAGGCGCCCTTCATGTGCAGGTAGACCACGCCCTTCTCGAAACCGTGGAAGGTGATGTCGCCGCCGTCCTGCGCCACCGCCGGGCGGACGCGGGTGTCGAGCAGCTCCTTGATCTGCTGCACGATCTCGTCGTCGTCCTCGTTGATGGCGTTGTCGTCGGCGTGCTCGCTCAGCAGCACCGGCCGGTTGGCGGTGAAGTGCTCCATGATGACGCCGAGGATCGACGGCTTCAGCAGGAACCAGTCCTTGGCGCCGGTCTTGGTGATGGTGATGAAGTCGGCGCCGAGGAAGACGCCCTCGATCCCGTCGATCTCGAACAGCTTCTGCGCCAGCGGCGAGCGCGCGGCGTCCTCGCGGCTGGTGAAGTCGGCGGTGCCGCGGCCGAGCACGTCGCGTCCCGGCAGGAACTTGAGGGTGGCCGGATTGGGGGTCTGCTCGGTCTGGATGAACATGGCTTAGGTCCTCGGGCACGGGCCGCGCGGGCGATGACTGGCGGCGTGTGCGAAACTTGGGCAGAATCGGCCGCCAGATCAAGCACGTTGTCGGTGTGGTTATTCGGAAAGGTGTATTCCGAGGGGGCGAACAATGACTGCGGCTGTCGTCAGGCCGCCCGCCGTTCCACGTCGAAGCCGAGCGTCGCCAATCGCACCGTCTTCGGCACCGGCCGCTCGCCGCTGGCGTAATAGGCCACCATCCGGCGGCTGAGGCCGAGCGCATCCGCCGCCTTGCTCAGCGACATGCCGTTGCGCTCCATCCAGGCGCGGAAGTCGTCGGCCGGCATGAAGTCGCCCTTCTGCTCCCCAGCCCAGCGCCAGAGCTGGTGGGAACTGAGATCAATGCCGTTCGGCCACTCCACCGACCATCCCCATTCACCGACCTGCGCCGCGCGAAACACCGCAGGATCCTGGAGAGGCGCCAGATAACGGCCTTTGGCGATCAGCGTCGATAGGTCCACCCGTTCGCCGGTACCGTCCTTCCAAGTTACCAGAAGGCTGGCCGGCGCTTCGGCGGCCACGGCGGCGATCTGTTGGTGCGGCACGCTCCTCATGGGTTCAGGTCCTTCCACAGGTCCAGAAGCATGGCGGTGTTCGCCTTGATCCAGGCGATCGCCTCCTCGACATCCCGGGCCTTGCCGGTGCGCCCGATGATCCGGCCCTTGCCGCCGATTTCGACCAGGAGCAGGAAGTCCGGGCCACGGATGTGCACGTGCGGAGGGTTGTGATCCTCGCCGTAAATGTACACGGTGCAATTGGCGAAGCGCTTCAACCCCGGTATTGGACAAGAATAGTGCAATGAGTGCACCGCGACAAGAGGGCCTCCCCTCCTCCCGCCCCGTCCTTCGTTCCTACGCTCTCCCCCTCGCCGCGTTCGCCGGCGGCTGGGCGCTGATGATGCTGGAGATCCTCGGCGGGCGGCTGATGGCGCCGCAGTACGGCTATTCCGTCTACCAGTGGGGGGCGGTGATCGGCGTGGTGCTCGGCTTCATGGCGGCGGGCTACTGGAAGGGCGGCTCGGTCGGCGACGGACCGGACGCGATCCCGGTTCTGCGCGGCGTGCTGCTGGCCGCAGCGGCGTGGGCGGCGCTGACGCCGTGGCTCGGCCCGGCGGCGCTGGAGCGGACGGCGCCGGCCGACCCGCAGGTGGGGTCGCTGGCCGGGGCGGCGCTGCTGCTCGGGGTGCCGTCCTTCGCGCTGGCCATGGTGTCGCCGATCTGCGCCGGCCGCATCGCAGCGGCGGGGCGGGCCTCTGCGGCCGGACGGGTCTACGCGGTGGGGACGCTGGGCAGCATCGGCGGCACCTTCTTCGCCGCCTTCTTCGCCATCCCGACCATCGGCGTGTCGGCCGGCTACGCCGTGGCGGCGGCGGTCCTGGCGGCGGCCTGCGCGCTCGTTCCCGGCGGGCGGGCGTACGCCGCGGGCGCGCTGGTCCTGGCCTTGGGAGCCCTGGGCGCCGTTCACAACGAGGGCCGCGGTTTCGCGCTGTACCGCGAGACGCCGCACAACACCATCTGGGTGCGCGAGACCACCGAGGAGGTCCGCCTGCACCTCAACCTGCTGTGGGCGACCCAGTCGCGGCTGCGCAAGGACGGCGGGCCGACCGGGCTGTACTACGACGTGTTCCCGGCCGGGCCGGCGCTGGCGGACGGCGCACGCACGCTGGTGCTCGGCGTGGCCGGCGGGGTCGGTCCCATGAACATCCGCCGCGCCTGGCCGGAGTCCGACGTGCTGGGCGTCGAGTTGGACCCGGACGTGGTCGCGGTGGCGCGGGAGAAGTTCGGCCTGCGCGGCGTGCGCGTCGCGGTGTCGGACGCCCGCCGCTTCGTCGCGGCCGACCGGGAGACGCACGACCTGATCGTCGTCGACCTCTACAACGGCGCCACCATCCCGTTCTTCACCGCGACCCGCGAGTTCTTCGCGCTGCTGGAGCGCAAGCTGGACCGCGGCGGCGTGGTGATGATGAACGTCGCCTCGCCGGCCGATCACGACATCCTGATCGGCCCGCTGGCGGCAACGCTGAAGGCGGCGTTTCCCTCGGTGTTCGTCTCCGACGTCGGCGGCGGCAACTACTTCCTGATCGCCACCAAGGAGGAGCGCACGGCGGCCGAACTGCTGGCCCGCCTCGACCGTGCCCCGCCGGCCGCCCGGGACGCCACCCGCCGGCTGGCATGGTCGCTCGTCCCCGCCGACACCGCCGGGCAGCCGGTGCTGACCGACGATCGGAGCGACATCGACCTGCGTAGTATCATCGCCCTTTACGGCGAATGATCAGGTGATCGCGTCCAGCTGCTCGTTGGACAGCCCGCCGGGCACCACGGTCACCGGGATCTGCAGCTTCACCACGCCGCGGCCGGTGAAGTGGGTGATCAGCGGGCCCGGCCCCTCCGGCCCGGTGCTGGCGGCCAGCACCAGGATGGAGATGCGCGGCTCCTCCTGAAGCAGCACGGTCAGCTGGTCGCGCGGGTCGCCCTCGCGGATGTAGAGGATCGGCAGGGTGCCGCCGGTCAGCGCGTTGACCTCGCGCGCCAGCTTCTGGAGCTTCTGCTCCGCCTCGCTGCGCTGCTCCTCGCGCATCAGGTTCTCGACCGCCAGCCAGGACTGCGCCTCGGTCGGCTCCATCACGTACAGCAGCGCCACCCGCCCGCCGGACTTCTTCGCCCGCAGGCAGGCGTAGCGCAGCGCCACCTTCAGCTCGGGGCTGTCGTCCACCACCACCAGGAAGATGCGCTGATGCTCGGGGGAAGGAGCGCCAGTGGGGGTATCTGCGGTCGGTTCGGTCATCACACCCTCCGGAAGACGGTGCCGGCCAGCCAGCCGGCCAGCAGCGCACCCAACGCCGCCGCCAAGCCGTAGCTGAACGGCTGGCTGCGGGCGAATTCGAACACTTCGGCGCTGAAGCCCACCTTGGACACCACCAGCGGCGTCGTCTGCGCGCTGAGCACGTCGCCGTCGCGGATCAGGAAGACTTCCACGTTGTACAGCCCGGTCGGCACGTTGGCCGGGAAATAGATGTTCGTTCGGAACAGCCGCGCGCCCAGGAAGCTCACCTGCCCATGCGTCACGCCGTACAGCCCGGCGCGCTGCTTGGTGCGGATCAGCGCCGCGCGGTAGTCGGCCAACGTGCCGGCGGTCGGCGGCTCCTTCGGCTCCATGCGCAGGTATTCCAGCCCGATCTGGTGGCGCTCCAGCACCGGCGCGCGGACGAACTGCTCCAGCGGCCGGTTGGTGGCGACCACGTAATAGCTCGGCACCTGGTCGAAGATCACCTTGTCGCGGTTCACCCAGATGCCGGCGACGCGCGCCTTGCGACGCACCGTCGCCGTGGTGCGCGGCCCGCTCACCACCACGGCCACGTCGGCCGGCCCGTCGGTGGAGCCGAACAGCACCACCTCCGTCCCGGTGAAGCCGGTGGTGATGGCGATCAGGTGGCTGGACAGGTCGGCGACCAGCTGCTGCGCGCGCGCTGTGGTGGCGAGCGGGATCGCCAGCGCCGCGCCGACCAGCGCCCCAACAAGCGCTGACAGCGCGATGAGCCCGTGGCGTCGCGTCATCCGGGGATCCCGGTGATGACGGAGAACAGGTCCTCCGGCCGCGCCACCAGATCCCAGGCCAGCCGCAGCGCCACCGAGACGACGAGCAGCCCGAGCAGCGTGCGCGCCACCTCGCCGCGGATGCGCGAACCGGCGCGGGTGCCGAACTGCGCCCCGACCACGCCGCCGACCAGCAGCAGGAAGGCCAGCATGACGTCCACCGTCTGGTTGCTGGAGGCCTGCAGCAGCGTGGTGACCGCGGTCACGAAGATGATCTGGAACAGCGAGGTTCCCGCCACCAGCGCCACCGGCATGTTCAGCAGGTAGATCATGGCCGGCACCAGCAGGAAGCCGCCGCCGATGCCCATGATCGCCACCAGCACGCCGCCGACCGCGCCGATGCCCGCCGGCAGCAGCGCCGAGATGTACAGCTTCGACCTTTGGAAGCGCATCTTCAGCGGCAGGCCGTGCAGCCAGATGTGATGGTGCAGCTTGCCGCGGGAGAGCTGCGGGCTGCGCCGCCGGATCAGCGCGCGCACGCTCTCCACCAGCATCAGCGAGCCGATGGTGCCCAGCAGGAAGACGTAGGTGAGCGAGATGGTCAGGTCGATCTGCCCGAGACGCTGCAGCCGCCCGAAGATCCACACCCCCAGCGTGGTGCCGACGAGGCCGCCGACCAGCATGACGACGCCCATCTTGACGTCGACGTTGTTGCGCCGCCAGTGGGCGAGCACGCCGGACACGCTGGCGGCGATCAGCTGGTTGGCCTGGGTGCCCACCGCGACGGCCGGCGGCACGCCGAGGAAGATCAGCAGCGGCGTCATCAGGAAGCCGCCGCCGACGCCGAACAGCCCGGACAGGAAGCCGACCACGGCGCCCAGCAGCAGGATCACCAGGGCGTCGACCGACATCTCGGCGATGGGCAGATAGACTTGCATGGGGAATCCTAACCCATGCTGTGGAGTGGAGCAAACTCGGACTCCCTCTCCCCTCTGGGGAGAGGGTTGGGGTGAGGGGGTCCCGCGTTGCGGACGTTCATCGTTCCCCGCAGCCCCCCTCACCCGGCCGCTCCGCGGCCACCCTCTCCCCAGAGGGGCGAGGGTTAAACTACACCCGTGATCAGCTCCTTCAGGTCCGTCTCCGGCCGGGCGCCGACGTGGCTGATGACCTCGGCGGCGGCGATGGCGCCCAGGCGGCCGCACACCGCGGGCGCGAGGCCGCGCGTCCAGCCGAACAGGAAGCCCGAGGCGTACAGGTCGCCGGCGCCGGTGGTGTCCACCACCTTGGAGACCGGCTCGGCCTTCACCTCGACCGTCTCGCCGCCGGACACGATCACCGCGCCCTTCTCCGAGCGGGTCAGCGCCGCCACCTTGCCGAGCTTCTTCACCGCCGCCAGCGCGTCCTCGAAGCGGTCGGTGCCGTACAGCGCGCCGATCTCGTGCTCGTTGGCGAACAGGATGTCGACGTGGTTCTCCACCAGATCGACGAACTCCGCGTGGTGGCGGTGGACGCAGAAACTGTCGGACAGCGACAGCGACACCTTGCGGCCCGCGGCGTGGGCGATCTCGGCGGCCTTGCGGAAGGCCTCCTTGGCGCGCGGCGGATCCCACAGGTAGCCTTCCAGGTAGGTCACCTGCGAGCCGCGGATCAGCGTCTCGTCGATGTCCTCCGGCCCCAGCTCGACGCAGGCGCCGAGGTAGGTGTTCATCGACCGCTGGGCGTCCGGGGTCACCAGGATCAGGCAGCGCGCGGTCGGCGCCCCGCCGTCGAGCGGCCGGGTGGCGAAGTGCACGCCGCTTGCCCGGATGTCGTGCGCGAACACGGTGCCGAGCTGGTCGCCGGCGACCTTGCCGATGTAGGCCCCCTTGCCGCCCAGCGCGGCGAAGCCGGCCATGGTGTTGCCGGCCGAGCCGCCGGACACCTCGACGCCCGGACCCATGCGACCGTACAGCTCCTCGGCGCGGGCGGTGTCGATCAGGGTCATGGCGCCCTTCTCGATGGCGTTGGCGGCGAGGAAGGCGTCGTCGGCATGGGCGATCACGTCGACGATGGCGTTGCCGATGCCGGTGACGTCGAATTCGGCCGAGGCCATGGGGGCTCCTGTGCGTGTTGAACGGTGGAAAAGCGCCGCGAGTATAGCCGCGCCGCGCCGCCCCACAACCCCCGCCGACCTTGCCCAGCATCGCATCCGCCTTTAGAAATCGGACGACGCCACATCGAGGTAGCCATGCTCCGCGCCCTCCTGCTCGGTTTCGGCCAGTTGACGGACCCCGCCTCGCGCCGCGTGGTGTGGATCAGCGTGCTGGGCGCGGTGCTGTCCTTCGCCGCGCTGCTCGGCCTCGTCGAGTGGGCGCTGACCAGCACCGCGCTGACCAACTGGTCGTGGGTCGACACCACCATCGACGTGCTGGGCGGCGTGCTGGTGGTGGCGCTGGCGTGGCTGCTGTTCCCGGCGGTGGTGGCGACGCTGGCCAGCTTCCTGCTGGAGGAGGTGGTCCGCGCGGTGGAGCGCCGGCACTACCCGCACCTGGGCGAGCCGCTGAAGTCCAGCGTGGCGGAGGAGGTCGGCACCGCGCTGCGCTTCCTGGCCGTGGTGGTGCTGGTGAACCTGGTGGCGCTGCCGCTCTACCTGACGGTGCCGGGCGTCAACCTGGTGCTCTACTACGTGATCAACGGCTACCTGCTGGGGCGGGAGTATTTCGAGCTGGTCGCCAACCGCCGCCTGCGCCGTGCGGACGCCACGCTGCTGCGCAAGAGCCGGCCGCTGAAACCTTTTTTGGCCGGCGTGGTGATCGCCTTCCTGTCCACCGTACCGCTGCTGAACCTTTTCGCGCCGGTGATCGCCAGCGCCTTCATGGTGCACGTGTTCCAGTCCATGAATGGCCCCTTGCGGGCGGCGGGACGCGCATGATACGCCGCTGATGGACCGACCTTGATCTGACTGACCTGGGGACCAGACGTCATGCTGTTCGGACGAAAGACACCGCCGACCGCGAACCCGAAGCCCGCCGACGCCGAGCCCGCGCCGGCCCCGGCGCCCGAGGCCGCGGTGCCCGCGTCGCCGCCCGCGCAGCCGGTCCCCGGCCTGTCGGCGCCCGCCGAGCCGGCGCCGGCCCCCGCGCCTCTGGGCGCCCCCATCTCCGCGACGCCTCCGGTCGCCACGCCGCTGCGCCCGCCGTTTTCCGACAAGGGACCCGAGATGAACACCACCCCGCCGAAGCCGCCCGCCGGTCCTTTGAACGCCGGCCCGACCAGCCCCGCCTCCTCCTTCAAGCCGAGCGACATTCCGCGCCGCACGGTGGACCTGCCGGGTGCGCGCAAGCCGGACGGCTACGCCATTCCGACCCCGCCGGCCGCCGCGGTGCCCCCGCCGCCCGCCCCGGCGCCCGCGCCCGTGATCGAGCAGCGCCGCCTGATCGTCGGCCGCGACATCTCGCTGTCGGGCGAGATCGGCTCGTGCGACGTGCTGGTGGTGGAAGGCACGGTGGAGGCCAAGCTGCGCGACGGCCGCTCCATCGAGATCACCGAGAACGGCCTGTTCAAGGGCTCGGTCGAGATCGACGAGGCCGACATCGGCGGCCGCTTCGAGGGCGACATCACGGTGCGCGGCCGCCTGACCGTGCGCTCGACCGGCAAGATCACCGGCGCCATCAAGTACGGCGAGCTGATGGTGGAGGCCGGCGGCCAGCTGATCGGCGACGTCCAGGTCGTGTCCGCCACCACCAAGCCCGCGGCTCCCGCGCCCGCTCCGATCGCCGCGCAGCCGCTCCCCTCCTTCGCCCCGGTGGGCGGCGAGTAAGGACCGGCCGGTCCAACAGGAAGGCGGGGAGCGGACGCTTCCCGCCTTTTTTGTTTCCGGGCGTTTAGGCGCGTTTAGGGCCAGTAGGGCCCGGCGCAGGCTCTCACGCCACCCACTTCTCCGCCGCCGTGCACAGGTCAGCGATCGGGCAACGGTCGCAGTCCGGCTTGCGCGCCTTGCAGACGTAGCGCCCGTGCAGGATCAGCCAGTGGTGGGCGTGGCGCAGGAAGGGCTTCGGAACCGCCTTCAGCAACCCCGCCTCCACCTGCTCCGGCGTCTTGCCGGGGGCGAGGCCCAGCCGGTTGGCGACGCGGAAGATGTGCGTGTCGACCGCCATCGTCTCCTCGCCGAAGGCGACGTTCAGCACCACGTTGGCGGTCTTGCGCCCCACCCCCGGCAGCTTTTCCAGCGCCTCGCGGTCGCGGGGAACCTCGCCGCCGTGCTCGCGCACCAGGATCTCCGACAGCTTGATGACGTTCTTGGCCTTGGTGTTGAACAGGCCGATCGTCTTGATGTGCTCGCGCAGGCCCTCCTCGCCCAGCTCCACCATCTGTTGAGGCGTGGTGACGCGCTCGAACAGGGCGCGGGTGGCCTTGTTGACGCCGGCGTCGGTCGCCTGCGCCGACAGCACCACGGCAACCAGCAGCGTGTACGGGTTGACGTATTCGAGTTCGCTCTTCGGCTCGGGGTTGGCGGCCTGGAGCCGGCGAAACATGTCATTGATGGCGGCGGGCTTCATGGCCGCGACTGTACCGCCGGACGGCGGTGCCGCGCAAACCCGGCGCCGTGAATCCACCACCCCTTTCGTAAGGGATTGGTCATAGTCCCATGCCTATGACGAGCATCGCAGATTCCACCTCCGCCGCCCGCGTCTTCTTCGACGCGGTCCTGCACCCGCACCGCAGCCTGGGGCCGCAAGGCTTCCGTATCCTCATGGCCACCGTGGCGGCGGTAAGCTTCGGGGTCAGCCTCGTCTTCTACCTGCTCGGCGCCTGGCCGGTGGTGGGGTTCTTCGGCATCGACGTGCTGCTGCTGTGGTGGGCGTTCCGCGCCAGCTACCGCTCGGCGCGCCTGTACGAGCGCGTGCGCCTGACCGACGAGGAGCTGACCGTCCAGCGCGTCGCCTGGAAGCAGCCCGACCGCCGCTGGAGCTTCCAGCCCTACTGGCTGCGCGTGCGCATGGACGACCCGCCCGAGCACGAGAGCCAGGTGACGCTCAGCTCGCACGGCCGCACCCTGGTCGTCGGGTCCTTCCTCACCCCCGACGAGCGGCTGGAGTTCGCCACCGCGCTGCAGGACGCGCTGCGCGCGTGGCGCCGCTCCCCCTGCGCCCCCTGCGCGCCGGAAGCCGTCCGCTAGCTTCGCAAGAATCGGGTTGGTTCGGCGGCCCCGGAACGCCACTCTCGGGAACGGAACCCGGAGCTTGCCATGACCGACACCGTTGCCACCGACCTCGACGCCCTGCACCACCGCGCGCTCACCCTGGCCATCCGTCATCTGGTGGAGCACTGGCAGGACCAGCCCTCGCTGGAGGAGTTGGCCGGCGTGGCGGGGATCAGCCCGTTCCACTTCCAGCGCCTGTTCACCCGCTGGGTCGGCATCAGCCCGAAGCGCTTCGTGCAGTTCCTGACGCTCGGCCACGCCAAGCGGCTGCTGACGGAGAACCACAGCGTGCTCGACACCGCACTGGACGTCGGCCTGTCCGGCCCGTCGCGGCTGCACGACCTGTTCGTGGCCTGCGAGGCGATGACACCCGGCGAGTACAAGGCCTTGGGCGGCGGGCTGACCATCCGCTGGGGCCTGCACGACTGCCCGTTCGGCACGGCGCTGGTCGCCACCACCGAGCGCGGCGTCTGCTGGCTGAGCTTCGCCGACGAGCCGGACGGCGGCGACGCCATGGCCGAGTTCACCGCCGAATGGCCGGCGGCAAGGCTGGTCGAGGACCCCGACGCCACCCGCCCCACCGCCGCCCGCGCCTTCGGCTGGGAAGGTGGGGGTTCGGAACCGCTCAAGCTGCTGCTGCGCGGCACCAACTTCCAGATCAAGGTGTGGGAGGCGCTGCTGCGCATCCCCGAAGGCGCGGTGGTGAGCTACGAGGACGTGGCGCGCGCCATCGGCCAGCCGACGGCGATGCGCGCGGTCGGCGCCGCGGTGGGGCGCAACCCGGTGTGTCTCCTGATCCCCTGTCACCGGGTGATCCAGAAGTCCGGCGTCATCCACAACTACCGCTACGGCGTGCCGAGGAAGCGCGCCCTGCTGGCCTGGGAACAGGCGCGGGTGAGCGGCGAGGCGGCGTGACGCGCGGAGCGCGTCACAGCCCCAGCACGTCGCGCATCGAATAGAGCCCCGGCTGCTTGTCCGCCGCCCACAGCGCGGCGCGGACGGCGCCCTTGGCGTAGATCTGCCGGCCCGAAGCCTTGTGGGTCAGCTCGATGCGCTCGCCGTCGCCGGCGAAGACCACCGTGTGGTCGCCGATCACGTCGCCGCCGCGCAGCGTGGCGAAGCCGATCTCGCCGCGCGGGCGGGCGCCGGTGATGCCGTCGCGGACCTTCTGCCAGACGTTCTCCAGCGCCACCTCCCGGCCGGCCGCCGCGGCGCGCCCCAGGCCCAGCGCGGTGCCGCTCGGCGCGTCCACCTTGCGGCGGTGGTGCATCTCCAGGATGTCGATGTCGAAGTCGTCGCCCAGCGTGCGGGCCACCTGTTCGACCAGCACGAACAGCAGGTTGACGCCGACCGACATGTTGGGCGCCTGGACGATCGGCGTGTGCGTCGCCGCCGCCGCCACCGCCGCCTGGTGTTCGGCGGTCAGCCCCGTGGTGCCGAGGATGTACGCGGTCTCCCCCTGCGCGGCGAGCGCGGCGTGCCGCTCGGCGGCCTCGGGCGAGGTGAAGTCGATGACGGCGTCGGCCTCGGCGAACAGCACGGCCGGGTCGTCCACCACGGCCACGCCCAGCGCCTCCAGCCCGGCGACCTCGCCGATGTCGCGGCCGACGGCGGGACCGCCCGGACGCTCGGTGCCGCCGGCCACCGTGCAGCCCGGCGTCGCGGCGATCTCGCGCACCAGCATCTGCCCCATCCGCCCCGCGCACCCCACCACACCGATCTTCATGACAGCCTCCGTCGTCTCGCAGCCCGCATCCCTAGCACAGCTCAGCCGCCAAGGCACTCCGTCAAACCCTTGGCCAGATTGCGCATCAGCGTGAAGTACAGCTCCGGCCCCTCGGGCAGGGCGGCGCCCTCGGGGTCGAGCACGCCGGTGCGGGCCTGGGTGCCCTCGGTGACGGTCCTGACCAGTTTCGGCTCGAACTCCGGCTCGGCGAAGACGCAGGTGGCGCCCAGCGCCTTCACCCGGTCGCGGATCACCGACAGCCGCTTGGCCGAGGGCGGCCGGTCCGGGCTCACGGTGATCGAGCCGGCGGCGTTCAGGTTGTAGCGGTTCTCGAAGTACTGGTAGGCGTCGTGGAACACCACGAAGCGCTTGTCCGCCACCGGCGCCAGCGCCGCCTTCAGCTCGGCGTCCAACGCGTCCAAACGCCGGCCCAACGCCGCGGCGTTGGCCTTGTACGTCTCGGCGTTGGCCTTGTCGCGCGCCGCCAGCGCCACCGCGGCGATCTCGCCGATCTCCTTGGCGTTCATCGGGTCGAGCCACAGGTGCGGGTTCATCTCGCCGTGATGGCCCTGGTGCTTGCCGTGGTCGTGCGTCCTGCCGTGGGCGTGCGCCTCCCAGGCGCCGCCCTCGCGTGGCTCCAGCACCTGGATGCCGGCGCCGTACATCAGCTCGATCTCCTGCGTCTTCTTCGGCAGGCTGGCGATGGGACGTTCCAGGAACGACTCGAGCGACCCGCCGACCCAGAAGACGATGTCCGCGTCCTTCAACGCCTTGGCGTCGGAGGGTTTCAATGCGTAGTCGTGCGGCGAGGCGCCGCCGCGCACCAGCACGGTGGGCTCCCCCACCCCCTGCATCACCGCCGCCACCAGCGCGTGGATCGGCTTGATCGAGACGACGACCTTCGGCGCTTCCGCGGCAGCCGGAGCGGCCCAAAGGGCGGAAAAAAGCGCGAAGGATGCGAGCGCGCGGCGCATGGCTGACCTTTCCCTGTGGACAGACGGACGGTTTGGGAGCATGTACTTCGGGCCACACGATGTGACGTTATAACATAACATGTCAACCCACCCGAAGCCGGGACCACTGATCGAAGCGCATGGCCTGACGCTCGTGTTGGGCGGACGGACGGTGCTGAACCGCATCGATCTCACGGTCAACCCGGGCGAAATCGTCACCCTGATCGGCCCGAACGGCGCCGGCAAGACGACGCTGGTGCGCGCCGTGCTGGGCCTCGTGAAGCCCACCGCCGGCGCGGTCACACGCATGCCGGGGTTGCGCATCGGCTACATGCCGCAGCGCCTGAACATCGACGCCACGCTGCCGCTGACGGTGCGCCGCTTCCTCGGCCTCTGGCGGCCGGTGGAGCGCACGCGCTTGGACCGCGCGCTGGCCGAGGCCGGCGTGGCGCACCTCGCCCAATCCCCGGTGCAGTCGATCTCCGGCGGCGAGCTACAGCGCGTGCTGCTGGCCCGCGCCCTGCTGAGCGAGCCGCACCTGCTGGTGCTCGACGAGCCCGACCAAGGCGTCGACGTGCACGGCCAGGCCGAGCTGTTCGACCGCATCGCCGACCTTCGCCGCTCGCACGGCTGCGGCGTGCTGCTGGTCAGCCACGACCTGCACACGGTGATGGCGCGCACCGACAAGGTGCTGTGCCTGAACGGGCACGTCTGCTGCTCCGGCCGTCCCGAGGACGTCAGCCGCCACCCGGAATACCACGCGCTGTTCGGCCGGCACGCCGACCAGCTCGCCGTCTACCTGCACCGCCACGACCACACGCACGCCACCGACGGCCATGTCCAGCCGGGGACCGGCGGCGACTGCTGCGACCATGACCACCACCACGAGCACGCGCCCGAGGAGGAGCACCGCCATGGATGAGTTCATCCTCCGCGCGCTGGCGGCCGGCTGCGGCATCGCGGCGCTGGCCGGGCCGATGGGATCCTTCGTGGTGTGGCGGCGCATGGCCTATTTCGGCGACACGCTGGCGCACTCGGCGCTGCTCGGCGTGACGCTGGGCTTCCTGCTGGGGGTCGACCCGACGCTGGGGGTGATGGGCGTGTGCGTGGTGCTGGCCTTGGTGCTGGTGGCGCTGCAGCAGCGCCGCGCGCTGGCGTCGGACACGGTGCTCGGCATCCTGTCGCACTCGGCGCTGTCGCTGGGCCTCGTGGCGGTGGCGTTCCTGGAGACGCTGCGGGTCGACCTGATCGGCTACCTGTTCGGCGACATCCTGTCGGTGACGACCGACGACCTGCTGCGCATCTACGCCGGCGGAGCGGTGGCTCTGGCGCTGCTGGCGCTGCTGTGGCGGAAGCTGCTGGCGGTGACGGTGGACGAGGATCTGGCCCGCGTCGAGGGCCTGCCGGTGACGGCGCTGCGCCTCGCCTTCATGCTGCTGATCGCGCTGGTGATCGCGGTGGCGATGAAGATCGTCGGCATCCTGCTGATCACCTCGCTGCTGATCATCCCCGCGGCGGCGGCGCGCCGCTTCTCCCGGACGCCGGAGCAGATGGCGGCGCTGGCCGCCGTCTTCGGCATGGCCGCGGTGGCGGCGGGCGTGCTGTCCTCGCTGCACTGGGACCTGCCGGGCGGGCCCAGCGTGGTGGTCGCGGCGTTCGTGCTGTTCCTGGCGAGCAATCTGGTGCCGGTGCGGCGGGGGTAGTTTCGGGGTAGTGCGTTCGTCGGGCCCCCATCCCGTCCTTCCCCCACTTCGCGGGGGAAGGGGTAGAGCGGCGGGGTCCCTCCCCCCGTCGAAGATGGGGGGAGGTCAGGAGGGGGCCCAGCGCCACGACGCCACCACATATCCGGCCCCCGCCTTGCCCGCGCCCGAACCGCACCGTATGTTGGCAGGATCAGGGAAGGGACAAATCCGAAATGGCCGAACCGCGCCGCGGGCCCCGCGTCGGGCTCTTCGTCACCTGTCTGGTCGATCTGTTCCGGCCGACCGTCGGCTTCGCCGCGGTGAAGCTGCTGGAGGACGCCGGCTGCACCGTCGAGGTGCCGCGCGACCAGACCTGCTGTGGCCAGCCCGCCTACAACGCCGGCGACCGCGCGACCGCGCAGGACTTGGCACGCCGCACCATCGCCGCGTTCGAGGGGTTCGACCACGTCGTCGTCCCCTCCGGCTCCTGCGGCGGCATGATCCGCAAGCACTACCCGGCGCTGCTCGCCGACGACCCAGCCTGGGCGCCGCGGGCGCGGCACGTGGCGGCGCGCACCCATGAGCTCGTGTCCTTCCTGGTGGACGTGCTGGGCGTCACGGCGGTGGACGCGCGCTACGACGACACCGTCACCTACCACGACAGCTGCTCCGGCCTGCGCGAGCTGGGCGTCAAGGCGCAGCCCCGGCAACTGCTCGCCTCCGTCCAGGGCGTGGAGATGACGGAGCTGCCCGAGGCCGAGGTGTGCTGCGGCTTCGGCGGCACCTTCTGCGTCAAGTACCCGGACATCTCCAACCGCATGGTCGAGGACAAGGCGGCGAACGTCGCCTCGACCGGCGCCGGGACGCTGCTGGCCGGCGACGTCGGCTGCCTGCTGAACATCGCCGGCAAGCTGAAGCGCCAGGGCTCGCCCGTGAAGGTCCGCCATGTCGCCGAGGTGCTGTCCGGGCTGGCCGACGAGACGCCGCCCATCGGCGACACCGCGCGCTAAGGGAGACCGCCATGGAATCCACCGCCCACAGCTTCCCCGAGAACGCCAGGCGTGCCCTCCAGGACGACACGCTGCAGTACATGCTGGCGAAGTCGCGCACCGGCTTCCAGCTCAGGCGCGCCGCCGCCGCCGAGCGCCTGCCGGAGTTCGAGGCGCTGCGCGACCAGGGCCGCGACCTGAAGAACCACGTCCTGGAACACCTCGACGTCTACCTGGAGATGTTCGAGTCCAAGGTCGTGGAGCGCGGCGGCCACGTCCACTGGTGCCGCACGGCGGAGGAGGCCCGCGACGCCATCCTCAAGATCTGCCAGAAGGCCGGCGCGAAGACCGTCACCAAGGGCAAGTCGATGATCGCCGAGGAGATCGCGGTCAACGACCACCTTGAGGCGCACGGCCTGATCCCCATCGAGACCGACCTGGGCGAATACATCATCCAGCTGCGCAAGGAGCCGCCCAGCCACATCATCGCCCCGGCCTTCCACGTCTCGAAGGAGCAGGTCGCCGACGCCTTCCGCGCCGCTCACACCGACCTGCCGCCGGACCGCCCGCTGGAGGAGCCGCGCGAACTGATCACCGAGGCGCGGCTGATGCTGCGCCGCCGCTTTCAGGAGGCCGATGTCGGCATCACCGGCGCCAACTTCCTGGTGGCCGAGACCGGCTCCACCCTTATCGTCACCAACGAGGGCAACGGCGACCTGACGCAGACGCTGCCCAAGGTGCACGTGGTCATCGCGTCCATCGACAAGGTGGTGCCGACGCTGGAGGACGTGTCGACCCTGCTGCGCCTGCTGGCGCGCTCGGCGACCGGGCAGGAGTTCTCCGCCTACACCACCTTCTCGACCGGCCCGCGCCGGCCGGGCGACCTGGACGGGCCGGAGGAATTCCACGTCGTGCTGCTCGACAACGGGCGCTCGGCGCTGCTCGGCACCGAGTTCCAGGAGGTGCTGCGCTGCATCCGCTGCGGCGCCTGCATGAACCACTGCCCGGTCTACGGCTCGGTCGGCGGGCACGCCTACGGCTGGGTCTACCCCGGCCCGATCGGCGCGGTGATCGACCCGGCGCTGATCGGCATCAAGGAGGCGGGCCACCTGCCCAACGCCTCCACCTTCTGCGGCCGCTGCGAGGCGGTGTGCCCGATGCGCATCCCGCTGCCGAAGATGATGCGGCACTGGCGGGAGAAGGAGTTCGAGGAGAAGCTGCAGCCGGCCGCCATGCGCCAGGGCCTCGGCGTCTGGGGCTGGTTCGCGCGGCGCCCCGGCTTCTACCACGCCGCGGCAAAGATGACCGCGCGGATGCTGCGCCGGGCGTCCGGCTCCGACGGCAAGCTCGGTCCCCTGCCCCTGCCGATGCTGCGCGGCTGGACCGAGCACCGCGACCTCCCCGCCCCCGAGGGCCGCACCTTCCAGGAACTCTGGGCCGAACGCCGGGGGAAGAAATGAGCAACTCCCGCAGCCAGATCCTCGCCGGCATCGCCGCGTCGCTCGGCCGCCCCACCGGCGACGCCCAGCGCGCCGCCGCCCGCGAGCGCATCGCGGCGCACGCCCGCAACCTGATCCCGGCGCGCGCGCAGGTCGACCATGCCGGTCAGGTCCGTCTGTTCGAGCAGATGGCGCTGGAGGTCTCCGCCACCGTCGCCCGCGTGCCCGATCTGGACGCCGTGCCCGACGCCGTCGCCGAGTACCTCGCCGGCCACAACCTGCCCGCCGAGCTGCGCGCCGCGCCCGACCCGACGCTCGACACCATCCCCTGGGACCGCCGCCCGACGCTGACCGTCAGCACGGGCCGCGCCCGCGACGCCGACGCGGTGTCGCTGACCGGCGCCTTCGCCGGCATCGCCGAGACCGGCACGCTGATGCTCGTTTCGGGGGCGGAACGTCCGACGACGCTGAATTTCCTGCCCGACACCCACATCGTCGTTTTGAAGGCGGAACAGATCGTCGGCGGCTACGAGGACGCCTGGGACCGGCTGCGCGCCCAGGCGTCGGCGTTCGAGGGCGGCATGCCGCGCACCGTCAACATGGTCACCGGCCCGTCGCGCACCGGCGACATCGAGCAGACCATCCAGCTGGGCGCCCACGGGCCGCGCCGGCTGCACATCGTGCTGGTGGGGGGATGAGGACGTTGCCGCACCGGGCTCCCACCCAACCCTCCCCCACTGCGCGGGGGAGGGCCTTTTACTCCTCCCCCCGCGCAGTGGGGGGAGGCTGGGAGGGGGGTGCGCCGCGATACCTCCCCACCCCGCCATGACCCGCCGCCGCCGCATCGTCACGCCGGAGGAGCGCGCGCTGTGGGCCACCGTCATGCGCGACGCCACGCCCCTGCCCGGCCGCTCGCTGGCCGAGGCGATGACCTCCGCCCCTCCCGAGCCCACGACGCCCCCGGCCGACCTCTCCGAGACCCCCTTGCCCAGCCGGAGCACGCCCTCGTCGCGACGCACCTATGTGCACGTCTCGCAGCCGCCGCTGGAACTCGGCCAACACCCCAACGTCGACGGCCGCACCGCCGACCGGCTGCGCCGCGGCAAGCTGGAGATCGACGGCCGCATCGACCTGCACGGCATGACCCAGGCGCGCGCCCACACCGCGCTGGTCTCCTACGTCCACCGCGCCTGGAACGAGGGCCGGCGCTGCATCCTGGTGATCACCGGCAAGGGCAGCTTCAGCGCCGAGGGCGGCGTGCTGAAGCGCGCGGTGCCGCGCTGGCTGGCCGACACGCCGCTGCGCCCGATGGTGCTGGCGGTGCAGCCCGCCCAGCCGCGCGACGGCGGCGAGGGCGCGCTGTACGTCTTGATCAAACGCCGCCGGGATCGTAAAGACCCGGCGCGATGACACCGTTCGGCGAACGGGTCCGCGCGCTGCGCGACGCCAAGGGCGTGACGCTGAAGCAGATGGCGACGGACCTGCACATATCCTCGGCCTACCTTTCGGCGCTGGAGCACGGCAAGCGCGGCCAGCCCTCGCCCCAGCTCGTCCGCCAGATCTGCGCCTATTTCGGCATCATCTGGGACGAGGCGGAGGAGCTGGAGCGCCTCGCCTCCCTGTCCCACCCGCGCGTCACCGTCGACACCGCCGGCCTCAGCCCCAAGGCCACGGAACTCGCCAACCGCCTGGCCGAGCGCATCCACGACCTGAACGACGCCACCATCGACGGTCTGCTGGCGATCCTCGAGGCCACGCCGTGCTCCCCCGCCGCGCTGGCGCGGCGCAACCGCGCGGCCCGCCGACGCTGACCGCGCCTGCGCCGGGTTGCCGCAGTCCTATTGCACGAATGTATAGGGTCTATTTGACTCCTTTTGGCTATAATATAAGCAATTGTTCAAAAACCACCGCCGACCCTGACGTGGCCATCCCCACCCTTCCCCCCGACGCCTCCGCGGATGCGATGGCCGCGTGCCTGCAGGACGGGATGCCGTGCACGCTGTACCGCGCCCTGTTCGAGCAGTCGGCCATGGGCATGGCGGTGGTCGACCCGGCCGGCGTGCTGCGCTCGGTCAACCCGGTGTTCGCCGCCATGCTGGGGCAGGCGCCGCGGGGCCTCGCCGGCGTGCCGCTGGCCGAGCTGCTGGCCGACGGCGGCGACGGGACGCTGGAGCGCCTGCAGGCCGACGCCCCGCCCCAGCCGTTCGAGCGCGCGCTGCGCCACGCGGACGGCACCGTGGTGTGGGCGCTGCTGCGGCCCTCGCCGATCCGCGATGCGGCCGGCGCGGTCAGCGCGGTGATGGTGCTGGTCGAGGACGTCACCGCCCGCCGCAACGCCGCCGACGACCTGCGGCGCAGCGAGGAGGCGCTCGCCCTGTCCGAGGCGCGCAACCGCGCCATCGTCGAGACAGCGGTGGAGGCGATCCTCACCGTCGACACCCGCGGCACCATCATCGGCGCCAACCCCGCGGCCGAACGCATGTTCGGCTCTTCCGCCGAGGAGCTGATCGGCAAGCACATCCACGTGCTGATGCCGCGGGACGAGGCGGACCGCCACGCCTCCTACATGTACCGCTACCTGGCGACGCGCGAGCGGCACGTCATCGGCCGTGGGCGCGAGGTGACCGCCCGGCGCGCCGACGGCAGCCTGTTCCCGGCCTGGCTGTCGCTGAACGAGATCGACCGTCCGGGCTTCCACGTCTTCGTGGCGATGCTCCGCGACATCACCCCGATGAAGAACGCCGAGCTGGCGCTGGTCGAGGCCAAGGAGGCGGCGGAGCTGGCAAACCGCGCCAAGACCGCCTTCCTCGCCAACATGAGCCACGAGCTGCGCACGCCGCTGAACGGCATCCTCGGCTTCGCAGAGGTGATCCAGCAGCAGATGCTGGGCGCCCTGGAGAACCCCGGCTACCTGCACTACGTGGCGGAGATCAGGCGCTCGGGCGAGCTGCTGCTGGCCAACATCAACGACCTGCTGGAGATGGCGACCATCGAGGCCGGCACGCTGGACCTCAACGAGTCGGTGCTGGACTTCCGCGACGTTGCGGTGTCCTGCCTGCGCATGGTGGCCAAGCGCGTGGAGCGCGCCAAGCTGAGCGTCGACGCCGACATCGAAACCGAGCTGCCGCCGCTGCTCGCCGACCCGCAGGCGCTCAAGCAGGTGCTTCTGCACCTGCTGTCCAACGCCATCAAGTTCACGCCGGAGGGCGGGCGCATCGGCCTGTCGGCGCGCGTCGACGCGCGGGGCGCCCTGGTGGCGGAGGTGTTCGACAGCGGCATCGGCATCCCCGCCGACCGGCTGGAGACCATCTTCCAGCCCTTCGTGCAGGGCGAGACCGCGCTGGCGCGCCGCTACGAGGGCATCGGCCTCGGCCTCTCCATCGCCAAGTCGCTGGTCGAGAAGCACGGCGGCCGGCTGGAGATCCGTTCGCAGGAGGGTATCGGCACCACCGTGCTGATCCACCTGCCCCGGGAACGTTTCCTGGCGGACTGGTAGGCCCTTTCCGCCGGCGCCCGGCGGAACAGTTCACTGATCGGCCCTGGAATGTGACGAGGCGGCATGGATCGGGAGGCGGGACTGCGGTCCCTCGAAGCGCTGGAACGGCTCTGGCACGAGCGGCGGGGCGACCGGCCGCTGCCGCGGCGGCAGGACTTCGCGTTCGAGGACTTCTTCCCGTGGTTCGGCCACATCCGCATCATCCGGGTGGTGCACGACCCGGACGGCCCGCCGCAGCTGGAGGTGACGCTGGACGGGACGGAGATCGTCAACACCGCCGGCCTCGACCTGACGGGCAAGCGGCTCGACGTGGTGTACGGGTCGGAGCGGCTGTCCTTCCTGCTCGACGGCTACCACACCTGCCTGCGCGAGCTGCGTCCGGTGTACGAGACGCTGCACCCCAACGACCGGATCATGCATTTCGGGGAGATCGTCCGCGTCCTGCTGCCCTGCGGCGAGGCCGGGCGCGCCGAGCACATCCTGTACGGCGAGTACGCCTTCAACGTCTGGCACTGGGGCCGCACCGTCTTCGCCGATCGCAACGACCTGAACATGTGAGGTCCGCATGCCGAACGACGCCCCCGTCTGGTTCATCACCGGCTGCTCCACCGGCTTCGGCCGCGAACTCGCCCGCCTCGTGCTGCAGCGCGGCTGGCGGCTCGTCGCCACCGCCCGCGACAAGGCGAAGGTCGAGGACCTGGCCGCCGGCCACCCCGACCGCGCGCTGGCGCTTCCCCTCGACGTCACCGACCCGGCGCAGACCGCCGCGGCGGTGGCGGAAGCGGAGCGCGCCTTCGGTCGCATCGACGTGCTGGTGAACAACGCCGGCTACGGCTACCTCTCGGCCATCGAGGAGGGCGAGGAGGCGGAGATCCGCGCCATGTTCGACACCAACGTCTTCGGCCTCGCCGCGTTGACGCGGGCGGTGCTGCCGGGGATGCGGGCGCGGCGGGCCGGTCACATCGTCAACATCTCCTCGCAGGGCGGGCTGGTGGGCTTCCCCGGCTCCGGCTACTACGCCGCCACCAAGTTCGCGGTGGAGGGGCTGTCGGAGGCGCTGTCCAAGGAGGTGGCACCCCTGGGCATCCGCGTCCTGCTGGTCGAGCCCGGCCCGTTCCGCACGGACTGGGCCGGCCGCTCGCTGAAGCAGTCGCCGACCTTCATCCCCGACTACGAGGAGACGGCGGGAGGCCGCCGCCGCTCCGTCTCCGGCTACAGCGGCAAGCAGCCCGGTGACCCGGTGCGCGCCGCCGAGGCGATCATCACCGCCGTGACGGCACCCACCCCGCCGCTGCGCCTGCTGCTCGGCCGGCAGGCCCTGGACAACGTGCGGGCCAAGCTGGACTCCATGGGCAAGGAGATCGACGCCTGGGAGCAGACGACGCTGGGCGCCGACTTCCCGGACGCCTAACCGGCGGACCGCACCCGCCGTCGGCTGCTCGCCACCCCGGCGACGGCCGACAGCGCGGCGGCGATGCCCACGGCGACCGGCGTCCCCTGCTCCTTCGACAGCATGCCGAAGATCAGCGCCACCGCCGCGGCACCCAGCGTCTGGCCGAGCAGCCGGGCGGTGGACTGGATGCCGCTGGCGCCGCCGCTGCGCTCGCGCGGGGCGGAGGACACCAGCACCTTGTTGTTCGGCGTCTGGAACAGCCCGAAGCCCAGGCCGCACACCAGCATCGGCAGCACCACCTGCCACGACGCCGGATGCGCCGGCAGCAGCGCCAGCCCGGCCAGCCCGCTCGCCAGCACCGCCAGCCCGGCGGCGCTCAGCAGGCCCGGCTCGTAGCGGTCGGCCAGCCGCCCGGCGATGGGCGCCACCACCGCCACGGCCAGCGGCCACGGCGTCATCAGCAGCCCGGATTCCACCTGCGAGCGGCCGATCACGTCCTCGAAGAAGAAGGGCAGCGCCACGTACGCCATCATCTGCGCCGCGAACGAGCACACCGAGGTCACCACCGAGAAGGCGAAGATCGGCAGCTTCAGCAGGTCGACCGGCAGCAGCGGCGCCGTCTGCGACCGCTGGCGGCGCACCAGCGCGACGCCGAACACCAGCGCGCCGGCCAGCTCCGCCGCCACCAGCCAGGTCGGCTGGCTGTGGTCCAGCCCCTTGAACCCGGTGATCAGCAGCCCGAAGGTCGCGGCGTTGAGCAGAGCGCTCACCCAGTCGAAGCGCTGCCCCGAGCGCGGCGAGTGCGGCAGCGAGCGCGCCGCGATGACCAGCGCCAGCAGCCCGAGCGGCACGTTCACCGCGAACAGCCACTGCCAGGAGCCCAGCGACAGCATGGCCGCCGCGATGGTCGGCCCGGCCGCCGAGGAGACCGCGACGATCAGCGCGTTGTACCCCACCCCGCGGCCGAGCTGGCTCTGCGGGTAGATGTAGCGGACCAGCGCGATGTTGACGCTCATGATGCCGGCGGCGCCGAAGCCCTGCAGCACCCGCGCCAGCGTCAGCGTGAGCAGCGAGTCCGACAGCGCGCACGCCGCCGACGCCGCGGTGAACACCGCCAGCCCGGCCCAGTAGACCCGCCGGTAGCCGACAATGTCGCCCAGCGACGACAGCGGGAACAGCGAGACGGTGACGGCGAGCTGGTAGGCGTTGACCACCCAGATGGCGCCGCTGGCGGTGATCCCTAAGTCCTTCTCGATGGTCGGCAGCGCGATGTTGGCGATCACCCCGTCGAGCACCGCCATGGTCAGCGCCACCGCCATGGTCAGCATCGCCCAATAGCGCTGCGGCACCGGCAGCCCGTCGCTCACCGGCGGCGCGGCGGGCGTGGTGCTGTCGGGAACGGAAAGCGGATCGACGGTCTCAAGGGAGGATGGCGAGCGCATGCCCTGCAATATGGGCGGAACCCGCCGCCCCAGTCATGCGGACTCATCAGGCGTGCGTTGCGCGGCGCTTCCTGCCATCGCCTCCCCTGCCTCCGGCGGGGGAGGAAGGGGCCCGCGCCGCAGGCGCGGGAAGGTGGGGGCAACGGCGCAAATGGCAGGCGTTGATTCTCGTGCGCGCCGCTGCCCCCACCCAACCCTCCCCCGCCGGAGGCAGGGGAGGGCTTCATGCGTGCCCCTACAGGATGAACTTCGACAGATCCGCGTTCTTCGCCAGGCTGCCCACCCGCTCGCGCACCATCGCGGCGTCGACGGTCACCGTCACGCCCGGGGTGTCGGAGGCGGTGAAGCTGATTTCCTCCAGCAGGCGCTCCATCACCGTGTGCAGGCGGCGCGCGCCGATGTTCTCGACCGAGCCGTTGATCTCCGCCGCCAGCCGCGCCAGTTCGTCGATGGCGTCGTCGGTGACGTCGAGCGTCACCTCCTCGGTCTTCAGGAGCGCCTTGTACTGCTTGATCAGGCTGGCCTCCGGCTCGGTCAGGATGCGGCGGAAGTCGTCCTGGCTCAGCGGCTTCAGCTCGACGCGGATCGGCAGGCGGCCCTGCAGCTCGGGCAGCAGGTCGGACGGCTTGGCGACGTGGAAGGCGCCCGACGCGATGAACAGGATGTGGTCGGTCTTCACCGTGCCGTGCTTGGTGTTGACGCTGGTGCCCTCGATCAGCGGCAACAGGTCACGCTGCACGCCCTCGCGGCTGACGTCGGCGCCGCCGCGGTTCTCCGAGCGCGCCGAGATCTTGTCGATCTCGTCCAGGAAGACGATGCCGTTCTGCTCCACGGATTGGATCGCTTCCGAAACGACCTTCTCCTGGTCCAGCAGCTTGTCGGATTCCTCGGCCATCAGCACGCCGTGGCTCTCGGCCACGGTCATGCGGCGGGTCTTGGTGCGGCCGCCGAAGGCCTTGCCGAACATGTCGTTGAGGTTGAGCATGCCCATCTGCGCCCCCGGCATGCCGGGGATGTCGAAGGTCGGCAGCGCGCCCGCCCCGCTGTCGGCGACCTGCACCTCGATCTCCTTGTCGTTCAGCGAGCCCTCGCGCAGCATCTTGCGGAACTTCTGCCGCGTCTCGGCGCTGGCGTTCTCGCCGCACAACGCGTCGACCACCCGTTCCTCGGCGCGCAGCTCGGCCTTGGCGGCGACCTCCTTGCGCAGGCGCTCCTTGGTCAGCGTGATGGCGATCTCCACCAGATCACGCACGATCTGCTCGACGTCGCGGCCGACGTAGCCGACCTCGGTGAACTTGGTCGCCTCGACCTTGAGGAACGGCGCCTGGGCGAGCTTGGCCAGCCGGCGCGCGATCTCGGTCTTGCCGACGCCGGTCGGGCCGATCATCAGGATGTTCTTGGGCAGAACCTCCTCGCGCAGGCCCTCCGGCAGCTGCTGGCGGCGCCAGCGGTTGCGCAGCGCGATGGCGACCGCGCGCTTGGCCTCGTGCTGGCCGACGATGTAGCGGTCGAGTTCGGAGACGATCTCGCGGGGGCTGAACGAGGTCATAGGATGATCTTTTCCAGGGTGACGTTCTGGTTGGTGTAGACGCAGATGTCGCCGGCGATCTTCATCGCCTTGCGGGCGATCGCCTCGGCGTCCAGCCCGTCCACGTCGATGAGCGCGCGCGCCGCGGCCAGCGCGTAGGACCCGCCGGAGCCGATGCCGATCAGCCCGTCCTCCGGCTCCAGCACGTCGCCGTTGCCGGTGAGCACGAGCGAGGCCGAGGCGTCGGCCACCGCCATCATCGCCTCCAGCCGGCGCAGGTAGCGATCGGTGCGCCAGTCCTTGGCGAGTTCCACGCAGGCGCGGGTGAGCTGGCCGGGGTGCTGCTCCAGCTTGGCCTCCAGCCGCTCGAACAGGGTGAAGGCGTCGGCGGTGGCGCCGGCGAAGCCGGCCATCACCGCGCCGTTGGCCAGCCGGCGCACCTTGCGCGCGTTGGCCTTCATCACCGTCTGCCCGAAGGAGACCTGGCCGTCGCCGGCCACCACCACCTGCCCGCCCTTGCGGACCGAGAGGATGGTCGTGCCGTGCCACTGGATGGGATCGTGAGAAGAGGACATGGGAAACCCGACCGGGAGAATGGTTGACGGTCTATGTGGGGGGACGCCCCCCGCCGTCAAGATTGCCGCGCTCCGGTGTGATACGGCTGGCCGTATCACCCTCCCGCTCAATGCGTTGCATTGAGCTGCCGGGTTGCACCAAAGGCGCTTGATGGCTTCCATCAAGCGCCTTTGGTGTCACACCCAGCGCCGCCAGCGCCTCGGCCGCCGGCACGAAGCGGCTCAGCCCGCCGTCGCCCCGTCCGGGCAGCGCGACCCCCAGCAGGGCGCCGGTGGCGTCCAGCAGCGGATCGCCCGGCCGCGGCGCCGCCCCCTCCAGGTCGGCGAGGATGCCGTCGCCCAGCCCCGCCACCATGCCCGTGGCGAAGTCGTTCCCGGCGCCGGTCGCCATGACCGGCTCGCTGACCTCCGCCGGGGCGCCGCGCAGCCGCATCGCCGCCAGCCGCGCCGGCACCCGCACCAGCATCAGCCCGCGCCGGGGGTCGCGCGCCGCCACCACGCCCTCGGCCGTGGTGCCGCCGACGCGCACCGCCACCGCATCGCCGGCCGCCAGCGGCGCCAGCACCAACGCCGCGCCGTCCACCGCGCCGACCACGACCCCCACGTCGGCGCCGACGCGCACCAACCCGTCCCCCGTCCCGCCGCGCGGGGACACGGTGGCGCGGATCGGCTCCGCCGCGATGCCCTCCCCTGAAATTGGAGTCGGGTCGCGCCGCTCCGGCGGCACCATGCGCCAACGTTGGCCGTCGGGCGTCTGCGCCCCGCTGCCGCGCCCCACCGCTTTGCGGAAGGCGGGTTCGGCGGCCAGCGCTTCGGCGGCGCCGCTGAAGGCGTCCTCCAGCAGCAGGCGGTCGCCCTCCGGCACCCCGTCGTCCTGCCGCGCGTGCCCGGTGGTGGTGGTGCGCAGGGCGACGCGTTGCGTCTCCGGCTCGAACACCGTCCAGTCGATCTTGACGGTGCCGACGCCGCTGACGCCGCGGTCGCTGCCGGTCCACCAGCTGCGCCGCCGGCACAGCTCCAGGCGCACCTCGCGCAGCTCGCCGGTGATGACGTAACGGGCGCGCCGGCGGTCGGTGCCCTCGGCGTACACCGCGCCGGCCACGTCGAAGCCGGCGCCCTCGAAGATCTCGGCGAAGCGCTCGTGAAAAGTGTTCTCGCGCCGGAAGCCGAGGCCCGACGTCCAGAACACCCGCCCGTACGGCCAGGTGCAGTCGATGTCCCAGACGTAGCGGCCGATCTCCATGCCACGCCGCATCTGGCCGAGGTTCAGCGCGTTGAAGCGGATGGTCTCCATCGTGCCCTGCGGCACCGGCTGCACCGCCGGCCCGAGCGGCGGGTCACCCCCGGCGCAGGCGGCGAGCAGGAGCAGGGCGAGGATGGCGAGGCGCATAAGCGGATATGCACGCTGTGGATGTATTTAATCGTACAAGTTGCTCGCTTTCGGCGCAACCCAGTCCCTCCCCCGCCTTCGGCGGGGGAGGTCAGGTGGGGGCCAGTTGTTCCCGGGAAGCCGCTGCCCCCCACCCTCCCGCTCTTCGAGCGGGTCCCTCCCTCCCCCGCCGGAGGCGAGGGAGGGAAATTTACGCCCCATCTTCTGGCATACGCCGTCCCTTCCTGCTAAAACCCGTGGCATGGACAAAGCGCAGGCCAGCGGCGCGCGACGCGCCAGCATCGAGCGGAACACCAACGAGACCCGCATCCGGGTCGCGGTGAACCTGGACGGCACCGGTGTGTACGACGTGAAGACCGGCATCGGCTTCCTCGACCACATGCTGGAGCAGCTCTCCCGCCACAGCCTGATGGACCTGACGGTCCTGGCCGAGGGCGACCTGCACATCGACTTCCACCACACCACCGAGGACACCGGCATCGCCATCGGCCAGGCCGTGGCCAGGGCACTGGGCGACCGCAAGGGCATCGGCCGGTACGGCCACGCCTACGTGCCGATGGACGAGACGCTGACCCGCGTCGCGCTCGACTTCTCCAACCGCCCCTATCTGGTGTGGAAGGTCCATTTCAGCCGCGACAAGATTGGCGACATGGACACCGAGCTGTTCCGCGAGTGGTTCCAGGCCTTCGCCGGCTCGGCCGGGCTGACGCTGCACGTCGAAAACCTCTACGGCGAGAACAACCACCACATCGTCGAGAGCTGCTACAAGGCCCTCGCCCGCGCCCTGCGCTCGGCGGTCGAGATCGACCCGCGCAAGGCCGACGCCGTGCCCTCCACCAAGGGCACGCTCGGCGGTTCGCTCTAAGGCCCGCTTTTCTAAGGACCAAAAGTCTTGTCCACCGTCGCCCTGATCGACTACGGCTCCGGCAACCTGCGCTCCGCCGCCAAGGCGCTGGAGCGCGCCGCATCGGACGCCGGCCTCGCCACCGACATCCTGGTCACCGCCGACGCCGACGCGGTGCGCCGCGCCGACCGCATCGTGCTGCCCGGCGTCGGCGCCTACGGTGACTGCAAGCGCGGCCTGTCGGCCGTCCCCGGCATGCTCGATGCGCTGGAGGAGGCCGTCATCCGCGGCGGTCGTCCGTTCCTCGGCATCTGCGTCGGCATGCAGCTGATGGCCGAACGCGGCGTGGAGCACGGCGTGCACCAGGGCCTCGGCTGGATCAAGGGCGAGGTGGTGGCGCTGGAGCCCAGCGACCCGACGCTGAAGATCCCGCACATGGGCTGGAACGAGCTGGAGATCATCCGGCCGCACCCGGTGCTGGCCGGCCTGCCGGCGGGGGCGCACGCCTATTTCGTGCACTCCTACCACATCCGCTGCGCCGACCCGGCCAACGAGCTGGCGCGCGTGCAGTACGGCGGCCCGGTGACCGCGGTGGTCGGCCGCGACAACATGGTCGGCACCCAGTTCCACCCGGAGAAGAGCCAGGACGCCGGCCTGACGCTGATCGCCAATTTCCTGCAGTGGCGGCCATGAGCGCCACCGTCAGCGTCGACCGCATCGACGAGAAGCTGCGCCCCGCCGACCTCGACGACCTGTGCGACGCAGCCGACGCCGCCATCCGCGACGGCGGCGGCTTCGGCTGGGTCGAGCCGCCGCCGCGCGACGTGATGGAGCGCTACTGGCGCGGCGTGCTGATCGTGCCCGACCGCTTCCTGTTCGTGGCGCGGCTGGACGGCGTCATCGCCGGCTCGGCGCAGCTGGTCCGCCCGCCGCGCAACAACGAGGCGCAGGCGCACGCCGCCCAGCTGACCACCGCCTTCGTCGCCCCCTGGGCGCGCGGCCACAAGCTGGCGCGCAGCCTGACGCTGGCGGTGGAGAAGGAAGCCCGCGCCATGGGCTTCGGCATCCTGAACCTCGACGTGCGCGAGACCCAGCAGGCGGCCCTCGCCATGTACGAAAGTCTGGGTTTCCGCCGCTGGGGCACGCACCCCTACTATGCGCGGGTGGGCGGCCAATTCGTCGCCGGCCATTACTATTTCAAAGACCTCACCGCCCCCGACGAACAGCAGGACGAGACGCCGCGATGATCCTCTACCCCGCCATCGACCTCAAGGACGGCGCCTGCGTTCGCTTGGTGCGCGGCGAGATGAGCCACGCCACCGTCTTCAACACCGACCCGGCCGAGCAGGCCCGCGCCTTCAAGGCGCAGGGGTTCGAGTGGCTGCACCTCGTCGACCTCAACGGCGCCTTCGAGGGCAAGCCGGTGAACGGCGACGCGGTGGAGCGCATCCTGGGCGCCATCGGCGGCATGCCGGCGCAGCTCGGCGGCGGCATCCGCGACCTGAAGACCATCGGCCTGTGGCTGGAGAAGGGCATCTCCCGCGTCATCCTCGGCACCGTCGCGCTGCGCGAGCCGGAGCTGGTCAAGGAAGCCTGCCGCGAGTTCCCCGGCAAGGTCGCCGTGGGCATCGACGCCCGCGAGGGCTACGTCGCGGTCGCCGGCTGGGCCGAGACCTCCAGCGTCAAGGCGCTCGACCTCGCGCTGAAGTTCGAGGACAGCGGCGTGTCGGCCATCATCTACACCGACATCAACCGCGACGGCGCCATGGGCGGCGTCAACGTCGAGGCGACGGCCGACCTCGCCTTCCACCTGACCACCCCGGTGATCGCGTCGGGCGGCGTCTCCTCCATCGAGGACCTGGAGGCGCTGAAGAAGGAGGAGGGCACGGGCATCGCCGGCGTCATCTGCGGCCGGGCCTTGTACGATGGTCGCATCGACCCGCAGGCCGCGCTGAAGCTGCTGTCGGCGGTGGAAGAGGACGCCGACCGATGCTGAAGATGCGCGTCATCCCCTGCCTGGACGTCAAGGACGGCCGGGTGGTCAAGGGGGTCAACTTCGTCGATCTGGTGGATGCCGGCGATCCGGTGGAGCAGGCGCGCGTCTACGACCGCGAAGGCGCCGACGAGCTGACCTTCCTCGACATCACCGCCAGCCACGAGAACCGCGAGACCATCTTCGACGTGGTGCGCCGCACCGCCGAGCAGGTGTTCATGCCCCTGACCGTCGGCGGCGGCGTGCGCACGGTGGAGGACATCCGCAAGCTGCTGCTGGCCGGCGCCGACAAGGTCTCCATCAACACCGCCGCCGTCCACCGGCCGGAGTTCGTGCGCGAGGGCGCGGAGAAGTTCGGCAGCCAGTGCATCGTCGTCGCCATCGACGCCAAGCGCACCGGCGACAACAAGTGGGAGGTCTTCACCCACGGCGGCCGCCGCGAGACCGGCCTGGACGCCGTCGAGTGGGCGAAGCGCATGGCCGAATACGGCGCCGGCGAGATCCTGCTGACCTCCATGGACCGCGACGGCACCAAGAGCGGCTTCGACCTGGCGCTCACCCGCGCCGTCGCCGACGCCGTGCGCGTGCCGGTGATCGCGTCCGGCGGCGTCGGCACTCTGGACCATCTGGTGGAGGGCATCCGCGAGGGCCACGCCACGGCGGTGCTGGCGGCGTCGATCTTCCACTTCGGCACCTACACCGTCGGGCAGGCCAAGGCGGCGCTGGCCGATGCGAACATCCCGGTGCGCCCGGCCCGCGGAAAGGTCCCCGTCCATGGCTGACGAGAAGGCCACCGCCGAAGTCCTCGACCGGCTCTACGCCACCGTGGCGTCGCGCAAGGGCGCGGATCCGGAGACGTCCTACACCGCCAAGCTGTTCTCCCGCGGCACGCCGAAGATCGCCCAGAAGGTCGGCGAGGAGGCGGTGGAGACGGTCATCGAGGCGGTGCGCGGCGACAAGGCGAAGATCGCCTCGGAGTCCGCCGACCTGCTGTACCACCTGCTGGTCCTGTGGGCGAACGAGGGCGTGGCGCCGGCCGACGTCTACGCCCTGCTGGCGGCCCGCGAAGGCACCAGCGGCATCGCCGAGAAGAAGGCCCGCAAGGCGGGCTGACGCTCCAGGCCCCCTCCCCATCCCTCCCCCGCTTCGCGGTGGAGGGGGCAAAACGGCGGAGTTCCCTCTCCCGCGTAGCGGGGGAGGGTTAGGGAGGGGGCACAACGAAGAAACGCACAAGGAGAGGACCGATGGCCGCGACGTACGATCCGAACAACATCTTCGCCCGAATCCTGCGCGGCGAGATCCCGTGCAAGAAGGTGTTCGAGAACGAGCACGCGCTGGCCTTCAACGACATCAACCCGCAGGCGCCGACGCACATCCTGGTGATCCCCAAGGGCCCGTACGTCGACATGGACGACTTCACCGCCAAGGCGTCCGACGCCGAGGTGGCCGGCCTGTTCAAGGCGGTGGGCGAGGTGGCGCGGCAGGCCGGCGTGGTGGCGGACGGCTACCGCACCCTATCCAACTGCGGCCGCGACGCGCACCAGGAAGTGCCGCACCTGCACATCCACATCTTCGCCGGCCGCGACCTCGGCGGCATGATCGGCAGGCCGAAGGCCTGACTCACGCGGCCATCGCGTCGATCCGCCGCATCGCGCCTTCGCTGTCGATGCGGCGGTAGATCGCCTGCACCAGGCTGAACAGCCCGAACGCCAGCAGCCCCAGCGCCACGACCCCGAGCAGCCACGGCCCGAAGGGCTGCCCCTGCAGCCAGCGGAACGCCTTGATCATGCCGCCGGATTCCATGGCGTTGGCGTGCCACGCGGCCAGCACGAAGAACATCCCCACCAGCACGAAGACCACGCCGCGCGCTGCGAACCCCGCCTGCCCCAGCGGCTTGACGACGCGCGCGGTCTGGTGGTCGCAGGCCAGCGCCGGCAGGAAGTCGGCCTTCCAGGCGCGCAGGATCTGGCTGACGCCGAAGCCGGCGATGACGATGCCCACCGCCGCCACCAGCAAGCCGCCGAGCGGCAGCTCCAGCAGCCGCGCCGTCCAGTCGTGCGCGGTGGTCTCGCTGCTCTCGCGCCCGCCCCGCCCGGCCAGCAGCTTCAGGCAGTAGAAGGCGAGCGCCGCATGGATGCCGCCGGCGATCAGGTGCCCGGCGCGCACCGCCAGCCCCTTGGCGCCGCGCCCGCGCCGGTCGACGTCGGCGACCGCGCCGACCACCCGCCACAGCGCGTACCCCGCCAGCCCGAGCGCCACGACGGCCAGCAGCACGGCGCCGAACGGCCGGTCGAACAGCTCGGCCAGCGCCCCCTTGCTGTCGGTCGGGCGGTCGTGCCCCCGCGCCGCGGCGACGGCGAACCAGCCGACGATCAGGTACACCACGCCACGCGCCGCGTAGCCCAGGCGCGCCAAGCCCTCGATCTGGTTCTGCACGTGCGGCGCCGACATCGCCGATCTCCCCACGATGGATGTGGGAAGAGGAACGGGAGCGCGTTGCTTAGGTTCCGAAGGGCTTAAGGACCCCTGCCCTGCTTCTTCGGTTCCACGTTCTCCGCCCCCGCGCGGGTGCCGCCGAAGCGGTCGGCGCCCTTGGCGTCCGGGGCGTCGGGCTTCTTGTGGTTGCCGGTGTTCTGCTGGTCGTCGGTGTGCTTGACGGACGTTTCGGTGTGCGGCTGCTTCATGGTGGCCTCCGGTTGGGTTTCCCGGTGTCAACCGCCTCAGCCGGCCGGCGTCACGCCCCGGGGCAGCAGCAGCCAGTATTCCCCGGCGCTCTTCATCACCCCGGCGCGCCGCTCGGCGTCGGGGCCATGCCCCCAGAACACGTCGCCGCGCACCGGCCCGCGGATGGCGCCGCCGGTGTCCTGGGCCACCAGCAGCCGGCGCAGCCGCGCGCCGGTGTCCACCGGATCCTCGGCGTCGAGCCAGACCGGCATCCCGTACGGCACGAACTTCGGGTCGACGGCCAGGCTGCGCCGCGGCGTCAGCGGCACGCCCTGGGCACCGTTCGGCTGGTCGCCGGTCAGCTCCTGGAAGAAGACGTAGGACGGGTTCCGGTTCATCAGGTCCGCCGCCTGCTCCGGGTGCGCCTTGAGCCACGCGCGGATGCTCTGCAGCGAGACCTCCTCGCGCCTCAGTTCGCCGCGGTCGATCAGCTCCTTGCCGATGGCGACGTATTTGTGGCCGTTCTGCCCGGCGTAACCGACCCGGACTTCCCGGCCGTCCGGCAGCGTCACCCGGCCCGAGCCCTGGATCTGCAGGAAGAACGCCCCGACCGGGTCGTCGACCCACAGCAGCTCCAGCCCCTTGCCGCGCAGCGCGCCGGCCTCGATGGCGGCGCGGTCCTCGTAGGGCTTGAGCCGGCCGTCGAGCACACGGCCGGCGATGCGCTGGCCCTTCCACTGCTCGCCGAAATCGGCCAGCTCGACCATCACCAGATCCGGCGGGCGCTTGTAGAGCGGCGCCGGGAACGCCGCCGACGGCGCGCGCGCGCCCTTCAGCTCCGGCTCGTAGTAGCCGGTGAACAGCCCGCGCCGCGCGCCGTTGTTGCCGGCGGCGAAGGGGGTGAACCAGCGCTCGAAGTAGGCTCGCGCCGCCGCGTCGTCGCCGGCCGGCACGCCGGCCAGCGCGTCGCAGGGCGGCAGCCAGTCGCCCGCCGTGCCGCCGAGGCCGAGCGCGCGGTCGCGCGGCAGCGTGCGGATGCGGGCGCAGGAGCGGGCCAGGGCCGGCACCGCCTCGGCCACGCGGTCGGCGGTCCAGCCCGGCAGGTCGGAAAACGACGCCGGCGCGAGGGTCAGCGTGTCCGGCGGCGCCTCCTGACGCGCGCAGGCCGCCAGGGCCAGCAACGCCAGCCCGGCGGCCCAGTTCTTCCGGCCAACAGGGATCAATTGGGGGTGCGCGTCTCGACCAGCGCCCAGTTCGGGTCGCGGGCGCGGATGTTGCGGCGGAAGGTCCAGATGTCGACCACCTCGACCGGCTGCTTCGGGTCGCCATCGACGGTCTCGCCGGCGGCGTTGCGCACCAGGTTGATCTGGTCGGAGACGAACTTGACGGTGACCAGCGCGTCGCGGCCGTCCAGGCGGGCCTCGATCACGTCGGCGTCGCGGATGCGGTCGATGCGGGTCTCCAGCGTCTCGCCGGCCGACTGGCGGTGGCGGATCGCCTGGACGAAGTTGTCGTAGACATCGTCCGACAGCAGCGGCCGCAGCGTCGCGGTGTCGCCGGCGGCGAACGCCTCGACCACCATCTGGAAGGCGCCGCGCGCGCCCTGGAGGAACGTCTTCTCGTCGAAGGTCGGGTCGGCGGCGTGGATCTGCTTCAGCGCCTCGGCCAGCGACACCGGCTCGTCCGGCGCGTAGGGCGCGTCGGTCGGCGCGCGCTGCGGCATGGCGACCACGTTGTCGGGGCGGGCCGTGGGCGCGGTGAAGGGATTGGGCCGCGGGCGCTCCTCGCCGGTACGGCGGCCGAGCACGCTGCGCAGCCGGTACACCAGAAACGCGGCGATCATCGCGAAGATGATGATCTCGATGAACACGAACCCTTCACCCATTGCGCCTGTCCTTCAGGGATTGGCCTGGACCGTCCGGCCCGCACACATTAAGTCTTGCAGGTCGATGCGCCGAACGGGGTCGCCCGATCGTGAAGACCTGCGACGCTTCCCTCGACTAGATAGGCCCTTGGCCCTGAAAGAGCAAGGACGGGCATGAATCCGCTGGTGCTGCTGCTTCTCCTCCTGCCGGTGCTGGAGATCGCCGTGATGATCCAGGTGGGAACCTGGATCGGCGCCGGGCCGACGGTGCTGCTGATCGTCGCGGGCTTCGTCGCGGGGTCGCTGCTGCTGCGCCACCAGGGCCTCGCCACGCTGCGGCGCGCGCAGGAAACGCTGGACCGCGGCGAGCTGCCGGTCGGCGCGGTGTTCCAGGGCTTCTGCACGGTGGCCGGCGCCATCCTGCTGATGATCCCGGGTTTCCTCACCGACATCGTCGCCCTGCTGCTTCTGCTGCCGTTCCCGCGCGACGCGTTGGGCCGCTGGCTGTTGAACCGTCTGCGCGCCGCCGGTTCGCTGAAGGTGTGGACGAGCGGGGCGCCCGGCGGCCCGGCGGGCCCCACCCGCAACGGCCCGCACGCCGGGCAGGTGATCGACGTCGAGTACACCGAGGTGGCGGCGGACGCCCCGCGCCTCGAGGAATCCCGCTGGGGCGCGGATGGGGGCAAGGGCCCGGAGCGGCGTCCCTGACCCGTTGTCCGTACCCGAGATCCGTGCTAGCCAGCGGGAGCACAGTTTCACAACCGCCAGCGGCCGGTTTCCGGCCAGGAGTTCGTTCATGTCGGATCAAAGCAACGGCCAGGACCAGGGCCCCGGCACGCTGCCGATGAATGTCCTTGCCCAGTACGTCAAGGATTTCTCGTTCGAGAACCCGAACGCGCCGCAGACCCTGCTGCCCGGCCAGCCGCAGCCGCAGGTGAACATCGGCGTCGACGTGCAGGTGCGGCCGGCCGCCGACGACATCTACGAGGTGTCGCTGCAGCTGCGCGCCGAAGCCAAGCAGGGTGAGACGGTCGCCTTCCTGGTCGAGCTGTCCTACGGCGGCCTGTTCCAGCTCGCCGGCATCCCGCAGGAGCACCTGCGCCCGATCCTGATGATCGAGGGCCCGCGCCTGCTGTTCCCGTTCGCCCGCGCCATCGTCGCCGATGCGACGCGCGAGGGCGGCTACCCGCCGCTGATGCTGAATCCCATCGACTTCGCCGACCTCTACCGCCGCCAGATGGCCGCCGCCGAGCAGGGCGAGGGCGAAGGCGGACAAGAGACGGCGTTCTGATCGGAGGTCTTCGCGTCGGGCCCCCCTCCTAACCTCCCCCCACTGCGCGGGGGGAGGGTTGGGTGGAGGCCCAGCACGGAAACGCTGTCACAAACAAAAAACGCGAGGGCTTCCACCCTCGCGTTTTTTCGTTCTACCCCAGCAGAGACTACTGGTTCATCGACTCGAAGAAGTCGTTGTTGCTCTTGGTGTACTTCAGCTTGTCGACCAGGAAGTCGACCGCGTCCGTCACGCCCATCGGCATCAGGATGCGGCGCAGGATCCACATCTTCGACATGGTGCCCTTGTCGACCAGCAGCTCCTCCTTGCGGGTGCCGGACTTGGACACATCGATGGCCGGGAAGGTGCGCTTGTCGGAGAGCTTGCGGTCCAGCACGATCTCCGAGTTGCCGGTGCCCTTGAACTCTTCGAAGATCACCTCGTCCATGCGGCTGCCGGTGTCGATCAGCGCGGTCGCGATGATGGTCAGCGAGCCGCCCTCCTCGATGTTGCGCGCCGCGCCGAAGAAGCGCTTCGGCCGCTGCAGCGCGCTGGCGTCGACACCGCCGGTCAGCACCTTGCCGGAGCTGGGCACCACCGTGTTGTAGGCGCGCGCCAGGCGGGTGATGGAGTCCAGCAGGATCACCACGTCGCGCTTGTGCTCGACCAGGCGCTTAGCCTTCTCGATCACCATCTCGGCCACCTGCACGTGGCGGGTCGCCGGCTCGTCGAAGGTGGAGCTGATGACCTCGCCGCGCACGCTGCGCGCCATGTCCGTCACCTCTTCCGGCCGCTCGTCGATGAGCAGCACGATCAGGTAGGCCTCGGGATGGTTGGTGGCGATGGAGTGGGCGATGTTCTGCAGCATCACCGTCTTGCCGGTGCGCGGCGGGGCGACGATCAGCCCGCGCTGGCCCTTACCGAGGGGGGCGACGAGGTCGATGATGCGGCCGGTGTAGTTCTTCTTGGTCGGGTCCTCGACCTCCATGCGCAGGCGCTCGTCGGGGTAGAGCGGCGTCAGGTTGTCGAAGTTGATGCGGTGGCGCACCTTTTCCGGCGCGTCGAAGTTGATGGTGTTGACCTTGAGGAGCGCGAAGTACCGCTCGCCGTCCTTCGGCGCGCGGATCTGCCCCTCCACCGTGTCGCCGGTGCGCAGGCCGAAGCGGCGCACCTGGCTGGGGCTGACGTAGATGTCGTCGGGGCCGGGCAGGTAGTTCGCCTCCGGCGAGCGCAGGAAGCCGAAGCCGTCCTGCAGCACCTCCAGCACGCCGTCGCCGTAGATCGGGATATCGTTTTCCGCCAGCTGCTTGAGGATGGCGAACATCATGTCCTGCTTGCGCAGGGTCGACGCGTTCTCGATCTGGAGCTCCTCCGCGAACGCCAGCAACTCGGCGGGGCTCTTGCACTTCAACTCTTGGAGATTCATCGGGGGCCTATGGGCAGGTCGGGCGTGGGGGAGTGTGGCTGTGAGTCCCGTGCCGACGGCGACAGCGTCGGGAGTGGAGACACGGCGGGTGCGGAGGTTTTCCCTTCGCTCGCCGCGCCCGGCGATAAGGCGGGGGCCGGGGCGTCGGATCTTGGCAGATCAGGTATGGTACGGATCAGGTACGGAGAAGCTTCCCGCGGAGCGGAACCCCGCGGTCGACACATGGGTACAGAATCCCGCTTGCCAAGTCAAACGAAAGCGAGGCGGTGATGTTCCCGACCGGTGAGTTTTGTCGCACCATCTGGCATAGGCCACGCCGCGGCACGACGTAAGGCGGGCAGGATCCGCCACCGCAGGTGCCCGCCGTGACCGAGACCCCCTGGCACGCCGTCCCCGCCGCCGACGCCGCCACCGCCCTCGCCTCCCCGCCCGAGGGCCTCAGCCCGGCCGAGGCTGCCGCCCGCCTCGCCCGCGTCGGGCCGAACCGCCTGACCCCGCCGAAGCCGCGCCCGGCGTGGCTGCGCTTCCTCCGGCAGTTCGACAACATCCTGATCCACGTGCTGCTGGCGTCGGGCGCTCTGGCGCTGCTGCTGCGGCACTGGACCGACGCCGGCGTCATCTTCGGCGTGGTGGTGGTCAACGCGCTGATCGGCTTCCTCCAGGAGGGCAAGGCGGAGCAGGCGCTGGCCGCCATCCGCGGCATGCTGTCGCCGCAGGCCATCGCACTGCGCGGCGGCGAGGCGGTCACCGTGGCGGCCGAGGACCTGGTGCCCGGCGACCGGGTGCTGCTCGCCTCCGGCGACCGGGTGCCCGCCGACCTGCGCATCGAGCGCGCCAAGGGGCTGCGCGTGCAGGAGGCGGCGCTGACCGGCGAGTCCATGCCCGTCGCCAAGGACCCGGCCGCGGTGGCGCAGGACGCCGCCCTCGGCGACCGCGCCGGCATGGCCTACGCCGGCACGCTGGTGGCGCAGGGCCAGGGCACCGGCATCGTGGTGGCCACCGGCGACGCCACGGAGATCGGCCGCATCGGCCACCTGCTCGCCTCGGTGCAGCCGCTGACCACGCCGCTGCTGGCGAAGATGGCGGCGTTCGGGCGCTGGCTGACGGTGCTGATCCTGGTGCTGGCCGTCGTCACCTTCGCCTACGGCAGCCTCGTCATGCACGAGCCCTGGCAGGACATGGTGCTGGCCGCCGTCGGCCTCGCCGTCGCCGCCATCCCCGAGGGGCTGCCGGCGGTGATGACCATCACGCTGGCCATCGGCGTCACCCGCATGGCCCGGCGCAACGCCATCATCCGCCACCTGCCGGCGGTGGAGACGCTGGGCTCGGTCGGCGTCATCTGCTCCGACAAGACCGGCACGCTGACCCGCAACGAGCTGACCGTGCAGACCGTCGTGACCGCGGCGGCCACCTACGCCGTCGGCGGCAGCGGCTACCGCCCGGAGGGGGAGATCCGCCGTGACGGCACCCTGGTCGACCCCGCCGCCGAGGTCGACCTGACCGTCCTCGCCCGCGCCGCGCTGCTGTGCAACGACGCTGCCCTGCACCGCGAGGACAGCGACCATGGGGGCGGCGACTGGACGCTGACCGGCGACCCCACTGACGGCGCGCTGCTCGCCTTCGCCATGAAGGCCGGCGTCGACCCGACGGAGGAAGCCGGTCGCTGCCCGCGCCGCGACGCCGTGCCCTTCGAGTCCGAGCAGCAGTTCATGGCCACCCTGCACCACGACCACGCCGGCCACGGCCTGATCGTCCTCAAGGGCGCGCCGGAGCGGGTGATCGCCCGCTGCGAGGCGGAGCTGCACGACGGCGCCCCCGCCCCGCTGGACCGCGCCCGCTGGACCGCCCGCGCCGCCGAGTTGGGCTCCCAGGGCCAGCGGGTCATCGCGCTGGCGATCCGCCGCGCGCCGCTCTGCCTGGGCGAGCTGAATCTCGGCGACCTGGAGGAGGGTTTGACCCTGCTCGGCCTGTGCGGCCTGATCGACCCGCCGCGCGAGGAGGCGCTGCGCGCCGTGCAGGCCTGCCAAGCCGCCGGCATCACGGTGAAGATGATCACCGGCGACCACGCCGCCACCGCCGGTGCCATCGGCCGGCGCTTCGGGCTGGCCGGCGGCGTAACCACCGGTCCCGAGCTGGACCGCATGGACGACGCAGCCTTCGCGGACGCCGCCCACGCCAACGGCGTCTTCGCCCGCACCACGCCGGAGCACAAGCTGCGCCTCGTCACGGCGCTGCAGGCGGCCGGCCGCTCGGTGGCGATGACCGGCGACGGCGTCAACGACGCGCCCGCCCTCAAGCGCGCCGACGTCGGCGTGGCGATGGGGCGCAACGGCACCGAGGCCGCCAAGGAGGCGGCCAGCATGGTGCTGGCCGACGACAACTTCGCCTCCATCGTCCACGCGGTCGAGGAGGGGCGCACCGTCTACGACAATCTGCGCAAGACCATCCTGTTCCTGCTGCCGACCAACGGCGGGCAGGCGCTGGTCATCCTGCTGGCGGTGCTGACCGGCACGACGCTGCCGATCACCGCGGTGCAGATCCTGTGGGTCAACATGGTGACGGCCGTCACCCTCGGCCTCGCCCTGGCCTTCGAGCCGCCGGAGCCGGGCGTCATGGCCCGCCCGCCCCGCCCGCAGGACGAGCCGATCCTGGCCGGGTTCCTGGTGCGGCGCATGCTGATCGTGATGGCGCTGCTGGTCGCGGCGAGCTTCGGCTTCTTCCACCTGCACCTCGCGCACGGCGACGCCGTCGAGGTCGCGCGCACCATGGCGGTCAACGCGCTGGTGGTCGGCGAGATCTTCTTCCTGCTGAACGCCCGCGCCATCCTGGCCCCGGTGCTGAGCGTGCACGCGCTGTTCGGCAGCCGACCGGTGTGGATCTCCATCGCCCTGATGGTGCTGCTGCAGTTGGCCTTCACCTATGCGCCACCGATGCAGGCGCTGTTCGGCACGGCGGCCGTCGGCTGGACCGACTGGGCGATGATGGCCGCCGCCGGCTTGGCGATCTTCCTGGTGGTCGAGGCCGAGAAGGCGTGGACGCGGCGCAAAAACCCTCTCCCGTCCCGGGAGAGGGAGGGGCCCGCGCGCAGCGCGGGAGGGTGAGGGTACCTGCAAGGATCCTTGCGATGGCCCTCACCCGGCCGCCTACGGCGGCCACCCTCTCCCGGGGCGGGAGAGGGACTTAAAACGGCTTCACGATCACGAAGATCACGATGCCGATCATCAGCAGCGTCGGCACCTCGTTCCAGATTCGGAAGAAGCGCTGCGGCCGGGTGTTGCGGTCGGCCTCGAAGTCCTTGCGCCAGCGCGCCATCATCATGTGCGTCGCGGTCAGGCCGACGACGAACAACAGCTTGGCGTGCAGCCAGCCGCCCTGTTTGAACAGCGTCGGGTCGATGGCGATCATGCTGATGCCGAACACCCAGGCCGCGATCATCGCCGGGTTCATGATGGCGCGCAGCAGCCGGCGCTCCATCACCTTGAAGGTCTCCGACGCCTCCGACCCCGGCGCCGCCTGGGTGTGGTAGACGAACAGCCGCGGCAGGTACAGCAGCCCCGCCATCCAGGCGATGATGCTGATGACGTGCAGCGCCTTGACCCAGAGATACGTCACGGGCCTCTCCCCTTCCCTGCCGAGTTCACGCTTTAGTTAGCGCGTTGCGGGCATCCGGAAAAGCCCGTCGGGCACAGCCGCCCCTTGGTCTGCGAGCACATGAAGCGATCGCACTCCATGCTCTGCCGCACCAGCCGGGCCAGCCCGCCGATGAAGGCCGGCTCGGTGCCCACCGTCGGCACCCGGGCGAAGTGCGGCACGCCCTCGTGCTGCGCCAGATGGCGGTATTCGATCTCGATCTCGACCAGCGTCTCGGAATGCTCCGACACGAAGGCGATGGGGACGATCAGGATCGGCACCTTGTCCTGCCCGGCGCGGCGGATCTCGGCGTCGGTCGACGGGCCGATCCATTCCAGCGGGCCAACCCGGCTCTGGTAGCAGTTCAACCAGTCCAACCCCGGAATGTCGAGCGCGTCGGCTATGGCCTGGGCGGTGCGCTCGCACTGCCACTGGTACGGGTCGCCGGCCGCCACCACGCGCTTCGGCAGCCCGTGCGCCGAGAACAGCACGCGCGGCGTGCCGTGCTTCGACGCCTCCTCGTAGGCCGGCCGGATCAGGTCGGCCGACGCGGCGATGAACCCCGGCTCGGTCGGATAGCAGCAGACCACCCGCGTCTCGGCGGTCAGCCCCACCGTCTCCGCCGCCTCGCGCCAGACGCGGATGCTGGACGCCGAGGTGGTGGTCGACCATTGCGGGTAGAGCGGCAGCAGCACCACGAGGTCCGGAGCGAACTCCTTCACCGCCGCGGCGGTCTCGGTGCTCATCGGGTGCCAGTAGCGCATGGCGATGAAGCTGCGCACCTCCCCCTGCCCGTCCGCGTTCAGCACCGCGTCGAGTGCCGCCGCCTGCGCCTGGGTGTTCTCCAGCAGCGGCGACTTGCCGCCGATCAGCCCGTAGATCTCGCGCGCCGGCTTCTCACGCCGGCGGGCGATGAAATTCGCCAGCAGGAAGCGGATCGGCGTCGGCGCGCCGATGATCGACGGGTCGTAGAACAGGTTGAACAGGAACGGCCGGATGGCGTCCGGCGCGTCGGGCCCGCCGAGGTTGAACAGGACGACGGCGGTTTTCTTAGGGTGCGGCATGGTCGGCATCGCGGCAGCTTAACAGACCCTCTCCCGTCCCGGGAGAGGGGCTATTACGCCCTCTCCGGCCACGCCTTGATCTGCTTGGAAAGCGCGGCGACATGCTCCGGCGGCGTCTGCTGGGTGATGCCGTGGCCGAGGTTGAAGACGAACGGCCGGCCAGCCAGCGCCTCGAGGATCTCGTCCACCGCCTTGCGCTGCGCCTCACCGCCCGCCACCAGCAGGATCGGGTCGAGGTTGCCCTGCACCGGCAGCCGCGTCTGGAGATTGCGCGCCGCCCACGCCGGCGGCACCGTGGTGTCGAGGCCGATGGCGTCGACCCCGGTCTCGGCCGCGTAGTCCTCGTACATCAGCCCGGCGCCGCGCGGGAAGCCGATCACCGGGGTGTTCGGGTGCTTCGCCTTGATCTTGGCGACGATGCGCCGCGTCGGCTCGATGACGTAGCGGCGGAAGGCGCCCACCGGCAGCACGCCGGCCCAGCTGTCGAACAGCTGCACCGTCTCCGCGCCCGCGTCGATCTGGGCGATGAGGTAGTCGGCCGTCACATCGACCAGCAGATCGATCAGCGCCGCGAAGCCCACGGGATCGGAGTAGGCCCACTTCTTGATGTGCGCGAACTCCTTGGAGCCGCCGCCCTCCACCATGTAGGTCGCGACCGTCCACGGCGAACCGGCAAAGCCGATAAGCGTCACCTCCGGCGGCAGCGCCTTGGACAGGCGGCGCACCGTCTCGTACACCGGCCCCAGCCGGTCGTGGAAGTTGCCGGTCGACAGCCGTTTCAGCTCCCCGGCGTTGCGCACCGGATCGAGCTTCGGCCCCTCGCCCTCCAGGTAGTCGAGCGGCTGGCCGAGCGCGTGCGGCACCACCAGGATGTCGGAGAACAGGATCGCCGCGTCCATGCCGTAGCGGCGGATCGGCTGCAGCGTGACCTCGGTGGCGAATTCCGGATTGTAGCAGAGGTCGAGGAACGACCCGGCCTTGGCCCGCAGTTCCCGGTACTCGGGCAGGTACCGGCCGGCCTGGCGCATCAGCCAGAACGGCGGCGATTGGCAGGCCTCACCCTTGAGGGTGGCGAGCATGGGCTTACGAACGTCCGGCACCGGTATCTGTCCCTTCACGCGAGAGGGTTCGTCACACCTCTCCTCTATCTCATTATGACTCTTATTGGAAGAAATGGAGGGGGATAGTGGATGCCTGTGGATAACGGTGATCCCGGCTCGCCCCGGATTCATCCACAGGTCCGGTGCACGGGATTCGGGCCTGGGGGTTTTGGTGTGGAAGACTCGGGAACGACTCCGCGCTGCACCGCGGAATCTCTGGCACTGGAACCGTGGGAGTCCTGGGGATAAACTGTGCGCCAGAGGACCGCTTTCCACGCCTTCCGAAGCGGTCGGCCGGGTTGTCCCGGTGGGTGCCGACGCGGGGGCGGAGAGTCCCGCAGCGGGGATGGAATCGGCTCGAAGCCGTCCATCCACAGACCGATGACCAGTTCTCCACAGAATGTTGGGGATGATGAGAGAGTTTCACCTACACCTGGTCTCCGACGCGACCGGCGAGACGATCAACAGCGTGGCGCGCGCCTGCGTGATCCAGTTCGACCAGGTCCGCCCGATCGAGCACTTCTGGAACCTCGTGCGCACCGAGCGCCAGCTGGAGCTTGTGCTCGACGCCATCCGCGCGCACCCCGGCCTCGTGATGTTCACGCTGGTGGACGAGGGGCTGCGCCGCAAGCTGCAGGACTTCTGCCGCGAGGTGCAGGTGCCCTGCATCCCGGTGCTCGACCCGCTGATCAACGCGCTGGCCGCCTATCTCGGCCTGGAGTCGCAGCGCCAGCCCGGCCGCCAGCACGCGCTGGACGCCGAGTATTTCGGCCGCATGGACGCCATGGACTTCGCGCTGTCGCACGACGACGGCCAGTCCGGCTGGGACCTGCACGAGGCCGACGTGGTGCTGCTCGGCGTGTCGCGCACCTCGAAGACGCCGACCTGCATCTATCTGGCGAACCGCGGCGTCAAGGCGGCGAACATCCCGATCGTCCCCGGCTGCCCCCTGCCGCCGGAGCTGGCCAAGCTGACTCGCCCGCTGATCGTCGGCCTGACCAAGGATCCCGACCGGCTGATCCAGATCCGCCGCAACCGGCTGAAGCTGCTGAACCAGGGCGAGACCTCCACCTACGTCGACCCCGAGGTGGTGCGCGCCGAGGTGACCGACGCACGGCGTATGTTCAGTCGCAACGGCTGGCCGGTGATCGACGTCTCCCGCCGCTCCATCGAGGAGACCGCGGCGGAGATCATGATGCTGCTGGCGCGGCGGCAGGGCGGCGGTCCGGTCACATGAGCGCGCTGATCCTCGCCTCCGCCTCCCGCGCCCGCGCCGCGATGCTGGAGCGTGCCGGCGTGCCGGTGACGTGCGACCCGGCCGGCATCGACGAGGACGCCGTCAAGCACCAGTGCCGCGCCGCCGGCGCCACCGTCGAGGCGACGGCCGACATCCTGGCCGAGCGCAAGGCGCACGCCGTGTCGCTGCGCCACCCCGGCGCGCTGGTGCTCGGCGCCGACCAGATGCTGGAGTGCGAGGGCGTCTGCTTCGACAAGCCCGAGGACCGCGCGCGGGCCGCCGCCCACCTCGCCATCCTGCGCGGCCGCACGCACCGGCTGGTCAGCGCCGCGGTGGTGGTGCGCGACGGCGTGCGCCTGTGGGAGACGGTCGACACCGCCACCCTGGCCATGCGCCCGTTCGGCGACGACTTCCTCGCCCATTACCTCGACACCGCCGGCGACGACGTGCTGCACTCGGTCGGCGTCTACCATCTGGAAGGATTGGGCGCGCAGCTGTTCGAGCGGGTGGAGGGCGACTTCTTCACCGTGCTCGGCCTGCCGCTGCTGCCGGTGCTCGGCTTTCTGCGCCAACAAGGAATTCTCAGGGCATGATCATCAGCGGCAAGGCCAAGCTGGCCGGCGTCATGGGCTGGCCGGTCGGGCACTCGCGCTCGCCGCGCCTGCACGGCTTTTGGCTGGAGGCGTACGGCATCGACGGCGCCTACGTTCCCCTGGCCGTCCCGCCGGAGCGCGCGGCCGAGGCGATCCGCGTCCTCCCCGCTCTTGGTTTCCGCGGCTGCAACGTCACCGTCCCACACAAGGAGATCGCCGCCGCCGCCGTCGACCACCTGGACGAGACCGCCCGACGGGCCGGCGCGGTGAACACCATCGTGGTGCGTGAGGATGGCAGCCTGGAGGGCCGCAACACCGACGGCTTCGGCTTCCTGGAGAACCTAAAGGCCGGCGCCCCCGGCTGGACGGCGACCGCCGGGCCGGCGGTGGTGCTCGGCGCCGGTGGTGCGGCGCGCGCCGTGGTGGCGTCGCTGATCGACGACGGCGCGCCGGAGGTCCGGCTGCTCAACCGCACCAGAGCCCGCGCGGAGGCGCTCGCCGCCGATATCGGCGACGGCGTGCGCGTCTTCGACTGGGTTTCACGTGAAACATTGCTGGCCGACGCCGCCCTCGTGGTGAACACCACCACGCAGGGCATGCACGGCCAGCCGCCGCTGGACCTCTCGCTGGAGGCCCTTGCGCCGGCCGCGGTGGTCACCGACATCGTCTACACGCCGCTGATCACCCCGCTGCTGGCGGCGGCGCATGCCCGCGGCAACCGGGTGGTGGACGGCCTCGGCATGCTGCTGCACCAGGCGCGGCCGGGCTTCGCCGCGTGGTTCGGTACGGAGCCGGAGGTGACCGAGGAGCTGCGGCGGTTCGTGTTGGGATAAGGGTATGCTGATCCTCGGCCTCACCGGCTCTATCGGCATGGGCAAGAGCACCGCCGCGAAGATGCTCAAGTCCATGGGCGTCCCGGTCTGCGACTCCGACGCCCTCGTCCATCGTCTGACCGGTCGGGGTGGTGCGGCGGTGCCCGCCATCGACGCCGCCTTCCCCGGTGTGATCAAGGACGGTGCGGTCGACCGTCGCGCCCTCGGCGCCGCGGTGTTCGGCAACCCCCCTGCCCTCAAGACGCTGGAGTCCATCCTCCACCCGCGCGTCCAGGCCGCACAGCGCGCCTTTCTCCGTCAAGCGGCCATGCGCGGCGTCCGCGTCGCCTGCCTGGACATTCCTCTCCTCTTCGAGACGCACGGCGAGCGGCGGGTCGACCGCACCATCGTCGTCACCGCGCCTTTTGCCGTGCAGAAAGCGCGCGTGCTGGCGCGGCCGGGCATGACGCCGGAGAAGTTCGCGGGTATCCTCGCCCGCCAGACGCCCGACGCGGAGAAGCGCCGGCGCGCCGATTTCGTCGTGAACACCGGCGACGGCCGCCTAGCGACGCGAAGGGCCCTGCGAGAAATAATTACCAAAGCGAAACGGATTCCCGGGCGGCACTGGCCGCCCCGCGGCTTCTATCCCGGAGACAGCATTCATGGCTGAGAGCGTGCGCGAGATCGTCCTCGACACCGAGACCACCGGCTTCAAGCCCGAGGAGGGTCACCGCCTCGTGGAAATCGGCTGCGTCGAGTTGATCAACCACGTGGCCACCGGCGGCAAGTTCCACGTCTACATCAACCCGATGCGCCCGGTCCCGCCCGAGGCCAGCGCCGTGCACGGCCTGACCGACGAGTTCCTGGCCGACAAGCCGCTGTTCACCGAGGTGGTCGGCGAGTTCCTGGAGTTCATCGGCGAGGCGCCGCTGGTCATCCACAATGCGGCGTTCGACATGGCCTTCCTGAACGCCGAGCTGAAATGGGCTGGCTTCCCGGGGCTGAAGAACACGGCGATCGACACGCTGATGATGGTGCGCCAGCGCTTTCCCGGTTCGCCGGCGACGCTGGACGCGCTCTGCAAGCGCTTCAACATCGACAACTCCAGCCGCACCTTCCACGGCGCGCTGCTCGACGCCCAGCTGTTGGGCGAGGTCTATCTGGAGCTGATGGGCGGCCGTCAGGCCGGCTTGGCGCTGGCCGCCGGCCCGGCGTCGAAGAGCGGCGCCCCGGTGATCCGCATCGAGCGACCCTACCGCGAGCCCCGCGTGTTCCAGCCCAGCGAGGCGGAACTGGCGGCGCATGCCGAGATGGTCGGCAAGATCAAGAACGCGATCTGGGCGGAGGAGTAGGGGTTCATAGCCCTCCCCCAGCTCCGCTGGGGGAGGGATCAAAGGGTTTACGGGATCAGCACCGTCGATCCCGTCGTCTGCCGTCCTTCCAGCGCGCGGTGGGCCTGCTCGGCATCCCGCAGCGGGTAGGTCTGCCGTACCTCGATCTTCACCCCACCGGCGTGCACCACCTCGAACAGGTCGGCGGCGCTCGACATCAGGTCGTCGCGCTTGTTAACGTAGGTGAACAGCGTCGGCCGCGTCACGTACAGCGAGCCCTTGGCCGCCAGCACCCCCAGGTCCAGTGGCGCCGGCGGTCCCGAGGCGGCCCCGAACAGAACCATCAGCCCACGCGGCCGCAGGCAGTCCAGACTGCCCATGAACGTCGTCTTGCCGACGCCGTCGTAGACCACCGGAACCCCCTGCCCGCCGGTGATCTCCTTGACCCGCACCGGGAAGTCCTCGCGGCTGTAGACGATGGGGTGGTCGCAGCCGTGCGCGCGGGCCAGCTCAGCCTTCTCGTCGGTGCTGACGGTGCCGATCACCGTGGCGCCCAGATGCTTCGCCCACTGGCACAGGATCAGCCCGACCGCGCCGGCCGCGGCCTGCACCAGGATGGTGTCGCCCGGCTGCACCCGGTAGGTGGAGCGCAGCAGGTACTGCGCCGTCATCCCCTGCAGCATCATGCCGGCGGCCTGCTCCTCGCCGATCCAGCTGGGCAGCGGCACCAGCCGCTCGGCCGATATGACGCGCGCCTGGGTGTAGGCGCCGCCGGCCGTCGGAGCGTAGGCGACGCGGTCGCCCGCCTTCAGCGCGGTGACGTTCGGCCCCACCGCCTCGACCACGCCGGCCGCCGCGGCGCCGATGATGGCCGGCAGCTGCGGCATCTTGTAGGCGCCGGTGCGGTGGTAGGTGTCGATGTAGTTCAGCCCGACCGCGGTCTGGCGCAGCCGGACTTCGCCCGGACCCGGGTCGCCGACCTCCACCTCGTCCCAACGCAGCGCCTCCGGCCCGCCGTACTCGTGGATGCGGATGGCATGGACCATGCGGATTCCCCCTTCTCTCTCGGTCGTTGTTTGGTGTTACGGATGCACCAGGCTCATGCGGCGCTCGTGGCCGAGCAGCCACGCCTTGGTCTCCACCCCGCCAAAGCCGGAGTAGCCGCCCGACGCTCCGCCCCCGCCGACCACGCGGTGGCAGGGGATCAGGATCGGCAGCGGGTTGCGCCCGCACGCCCCGCCGACCGCCCGCGCCGCCGAGCCCAGCTCGCGCGCCATGGCGCCGTAGGTCATGGTCTGGCCGTACGGGATGCGGCACATCAGCTCCCACACCCGCTGCTGGAACGCGGTGCCGGCCGGCCGCATCGGCAGGTCGAAGTCGGCGCGCTTTCCAGCGAAGTAGTCGGCAAGCTGCCGGGCGGCCTCTTCCAGCACCGCATCGCCGCCCTCCCTCGGCCCGTCGCGCCAGTCCAGCGCGGTCAGCGCGCCGTCGGCGCTGGTGATGGTCAACGGCCCGAGCGGGCTGGGAACGGTCAGGCTGGGCATGGGATCAGCGCTCCAGAAGCTGGGCCAGCGCCTGCGGCTCGGTGACCGGCGGCGAGCAGGTCATGCCGGCGCAGACATAGGCGGTGCCGCGATCCCCGACCGCGCCCTTGCCGTGCGCCGGGTGCCCGGCCGGCAGTTCCGCCCCCGGCGGCACCACCGTCAGCACCCGGTTCGGCAGCGAGCGCTCCAACACCACGCGCCGCAGCGCGTGGGTCTCCGCCGGGTCGCCGACCAGCACCACCTGCAGGGGATCGTGCAACAGCTCGGTGTTGTTGAGCAAGGTGGCGAGCGGGAAGAAGTTGCGCGCCACCTCGCCGGAGAAGGCGGTGACCAGCGTCTGGGCGCGCTCCCGGTACGCCTCCTCCCCCGTCGCCAGGTGCAGCCGCGCCAGCACGCCGACCAGCGTGCCGTTGCCGCTGGGCGTGGCGGAATCGTAGGCGGTCTTGCTGCGCAGGATCAGGTCGTCGGCGTCGTCCGCAGTGAAGAAATAGCCGTCGGCCGCGCGGTCCCAATGGTGCTTGTCCACCACCTCCACCCAGGCCCGCGCCTGCGCCAGGGCCTCGGCATCGCCGGTCGCCTCGTGCAGCGCCAGGGCGGCCCGCGCCATGTTGGCGTAGTCGTCCAGCGTGGCGGCGTGCTTCAGCCGGCCGGCGCGGAAGCTGTGCCCCAGCCTCCCATCCACGCTCATGCGCTCGCGCACGAAGGCAAAGGCGCGCTGCGCGGCGGCGATCCAGGCCGGCTCCTCGAACACGCTGCCGGCGTTGGCCAGCGCCGCGATCATCAAGCCATTCCAGTCCGCCAGGACCTTGTCGTCCCAGCCCGGCCGCACCCGGCCCTTGCGGGCCTCGAACAGCACATGGCGCAGCCGCGCCAGCTCGGTCTCGGTCTCCAGGTCGGCGGCCTCGATCGCGTGCAGGCGGTTGAGGATCGTTGCGCCCTCGAAGTTGCCGCGCGCCGTCACGCCGTACCAGTTCTTGAACAGCGCGGCGTCGGCGCCCAGCAGGTCGTCGATCTCCGCCGCGTGCCAGACGTAGAACTTGCCCTCCTCGCCCTCGCTGTCGGCGTCGAGCGTGCTGGCGAAGCCGCCGCCCTCCGCCACCATCTCCCGCAGCACCCAGGCAACGGTCTCGCGCACCCGGGCGGCGAACAGCGGCTCGCGCGTCTCCTGCCAGGCCAGCGTCAGCAGGTCGATCAGCTGGGCGTTGTCGTAGAGCATCTTTTCGAAGTGCGGCACCAGCCACGCTTCGTCCACCGAGTAGCGGGCGAAGCCGCCGCCCAGATGGTCGTAGATGCCGCCCTGGCTCATGTGCGCCAGCGTGGTCATCACCGCCTCGCGGTAGGGCGGGCGGCCGGTGCGCTTCCAGGCGCGCCACAGCAGCTCGAAGATCGACACCTGCGGGAACTTCGGCGCGCCGCCGAAGCCGCCATGCGCCGGGTCGATCTCGCGCACCAGCCGCTCGGCGATCTGGTCGAGGAGCGCCGGCTCGATCCCCTCCCCCGGCCGGTTCTGGCCGAGCTGGGCGAGCGCGTCCTTCAGCGCCGCGACGTTGCCCTGCACCTTCGCCGGGTCGCGGCGGTAGACGTTTTCCACCCCGCGCAGCACCTCCTCGAACCCCGGCCGGCCGTAGCGCGCGGTGGGCGGGAAGTAGGTGCCGCCCCAGAACGGCTCGCCGCCGGGCGTCAGGAACATGGTCAGCGGCCAGCCGCCCTGCTGGCCCAGCAGCGCCAGCGCGTTCTGGTAGATGTGGTCGACGTCCGGCCGCTCCTCCCGGTCGACCTTCACGTTGACGAACAGCTCGTTCATCACCGCGGCGATGGCCGGGTTCTCGAAGCTCTCGTGCGCCATCACGTGGCACCAGTGGCAGGCGGCGTAGCCGACCGACAGCAGGATCGGCTTGTCCTCCGCGTGCGCGCGGGCGAAGGCGTCCGGCCCCCACGCCATCCAGTGGACGGGGTTGTCCTTGTGCTGCAGCAGGTACGGGCTGGTCTCGCGGCCCAGCAGATTGGCGGACATCGTGCGTCTTCCGGTCTTGTTCCAGCACTAAGGATGGCACGGGCGTGGCGTTGCGCCAGGGCTTCCTATCTGTATAGTGGGACATGACCCAGGAAAGAGGACGGAGTCGATGAAGATCACCATCGATGTGGACTGCACGCCCGAGGAGGCGCGGACCTTCCTGGGCCTGCCGGACGTGAAGCCCATGCAGGAAGTGCTGATGCGCGAGGTGCAGGACCGCACGCTCGCCGGGCTGAACGCCATGGACCCGGAAACCGCGCTGAAGACGTGGCTGCCCGCGGGCATCCAGGGCTTCGAGCAGATGCAGAAGATTTTCTGGACGCAGATGGCTTCGGCCATGGGCGCCGGAGGAGACGGAAAGAAGTGACCGATCAAGTCGTAAAGGATCCTGGGCCCTATTTCGAAGCCCACGTTTTCGCCTGCACCAACCGCCGCCCCGACGGTCACAAGCGCGGCAGCTGCGCCGAGCGGGGATCCGAAAAACTCCGCGAGTACATGAAGGCCCGCTCCAAGGAGCTGGGGCTGGAGCCGCGCATCCGCATCAACTCCGCCGGCTGCCTGGACCGCTGCGAGTTGGGACCGACCCTGGTCATCTACCCCGAGGGCGTGTGGTACACGATCCACTCCCCGGCCGACATCGACGAGATCCTGCAGACCCACCTCGTGGAAGGCCGCCGGGTCGAGCGCCTGATGCTCCAGCCGGACCAGAAGGAGCTGCGGCCCGAGCAGCGGGGCTGAGGTGTCCACGACGATCTTCGCTCTCGCCACCGCCCCCGGCCGCGCCGGTGTGGCGGTGGTTCGCGTTTCGGGGCCGGAAACGGCGTCGGCGCTCAAGGCGCTGGCCGGAAACGATCTCCCCCGGCCGCGCTTTGCGGGCCTGCGCACCCTGCGCGACCCGTGCACCGGGGAGGCGCTGGACGACGCCCTGGTGCTGTGGTTCCCCGCCCCGCGCAGCTTCACCGGCGAGGACGTCGGGGAGCTGCACCTGCACGGCGGCCGCGCCGTTGTGGCCGGGGTAATCGAGGCGCTGGGTGCCCTGCCCGGCCTGCGCGTCGCCGAACCCGGCGAGTTCACCCGCCGCGCCTTCGAGAACGGCAAGCTCGACCTCACCGCGGCCGAGGGCCTTGCCGATCTGGTGGACGCCGAGACCAGCGCGCAGCGCCGCCAAGCGCTCCGCCAGATGGAAGGCGCGCTCGGCCGGCTCTACGAGGGCTGGCGGGACCGCCTCACCCGGTCGCTGGCCCACATCGAGGCCGACATCGATTTCCCCGACGAGGACCTGCCGAGCGGCGTGGCCGACGCCGTGCGCCCGGTGCTGGAGACCCTGGTCACCGAGATCGACGCCCACCTCGCCGATGGCCGCCGCGGCGAGCGCCTGCGCGAGGGGCTGCACATCGCCATCGTCGGCGCGCCGAACGCCGGCAAGTCGAGCCTGCTGAACGCGCTCGCCCGTCGCGACGCCGCCATCGTCTCGGCCCGCGCCGGCACCACCCGCGACGTGATCGAAGTGCATCTCGACGTCGGCGGCTTCCCGGTGGTGCTCGCCGACACCGCCGGCCTGCGCGAGGCCGGTGACGAGATCGAAGAGGAAGGCATTCGCCGCGCCCTCGATCGCGCCGCCAAGGCCGACGTCAAGATCGCGGTGTTCGACGCGACGGCCCCCCTCGACGCCGCGACCCGTGCGCTGATCGACGCCGACACGGTGGTGGTGCTGAACAAGACAGACCTTGCCCCGGCTGTCACGGATGTGGATGGCAAGGCAGCCCTGCCGGTGTCCGCCCGCACTGGGGCGGGCCTGCACCAGTTGGAAGAGCGTTTGGCGGCGTTTAGCGCCGACCGCCTGGCGGGCAGCGGCGCCCCCGCCCTGACGCGTGCCCGGCACCGGGCTGCGCTTGAGGAGTGCCAAGGCGCCCTCGCCCGCGCGCTGACCGCGCCGCTGCCGGAACTCGCGGCGGAGGACGTGCGGCTGGCCAGCCGGGCGCTCGGCCGCATCACCGGGCGGGTCGACGTGGAGGATCTGCTGGACGTGATCTTCCGCGACTTCTGCATCGGCAAGTGATGTTTCACGTGAAACACTGACAGCGGGCGTGCCGGGGCTTTACCTCCTCCCCCCACTTCCCCTATGTTCCCGCCCATGCGGACATTCGATGTCATAGTTGTCGGCGGCGGCCACGCGGGCTGCGAAGCCGCGGCGGCGGCGCGCATGGGTGCGCGCACGCTGCTGCTCACCCACAAGGTCGAAACCATCGGCGAGATGTCGTGCAACCCGGCCATCGGCGGGTTGGCGAAGGGGCACCTCGTGCGCGAGATCGACGCGCTCGACGGCGTCATGGCGCGTGCCATCGACGCGGGCGGCATTCAGTTCCGCATCCTGAACCGCTCCAAGGGTCCGGCGGTCCGCGGTCCGCGCGCCCAGGCCGACCGCAAGCTGTACCGGCAGGCCATGCAGGCGATCCTCGCCGCGCAGGAGAACCTGACCATCGAGGCCGGCGGTGCCGAGGACCTTACGGTCGACTCCGACCAGCGCGTCACCGGCGTGGTGACCGGCGGTGGCGAGACGATCCGCGCCGGTGCGGTGGTGCTGACCACCGGTACCTTCCTGCGCGGCCTGATCCACATCGGCGAGGAGACCATCCCGGCCGGCCGCGTCGGCGAGGCGCCAGCGCTGGGGCTGTCCGATACGCTGGCCAAGCTCGGCTTCCCGCTCGGCCGGTTGAAGACCGGAACGCCGCCGCGGCTCGACGGCAAGACCATCGACTGGGCCGCGCTGGAGAAGCAGCCGGGCGACGTCCCGCCCCCGCCCTTCTCCTATCTGACGGACCGCATCGACACCCCGCAGGTCGACTGCGCCATCACCTGGACAACGCCGGAAGCGCATGACCTCATCCGCGCCAACCTGCACCGGGCGCCGATGTACTCCGGCCAGATCCAGAGCACGGGGCCGCGCTACTGCCCGTCCATCGAGGACAAGGTGGTGCGCTTCGCCGACAAGGAGCGGCATCAGATCTTCCTGGAACCGGAAGGGCTGGACGACGACACCGTTTATCCGAACGGCATCTCCACCTCCCTGCCCCGCGATGTGCAGCTCGGCATCCTGACGAGCATGCCCGGTCTGGAACGCGCGGTGATGCTGCGCCCCGGCTACGCCATCGAGTACGACTTCGTCGACCCGCGCGAGCTGAAGCCGACGCTGGAGACCAAGCGCGCGCCCGGCCTGTTCTTCGCCGGCCAGATCAACGGCACCACCGGGTACGAGGAAGCGGCGGCCCAGGGCCTGATGGCCGGCATCAACGCGGCGCTGGCGACAGGCGGCTCCGAGGAGACGTTCGTGCTGGACCGTGCCGACGCCTACATCGGCGTGCTGATCGACGACCTGATCACCCGCGGCACCAACGAGCCTTACCGCATGTTCACCTCGCGCGCCGAGTACCGGCTGCTGCTGCGCGCCGACAACGCCGACCAGCGGCTGACGCCGAAGGGCTTGGCCATTGGGTGCGTCGCCTCGGCCCGGCGCGACGCGTTCGGCGCCAAGGAGACGGCGCTCACCGCTGGGCGAACGCTCGTGCGCTCGCTGCAGGCGACGCCGGCGGAGCTGGTGCGGCTGGGCATCGCGGTGAACCAGGATGGCGTGCGCCGCTCCGCCGCCGACTTGCTGCGTTACCCGGACATCGATCTGTCGGTGCTGACGCGCGTGTGGCCGGAGCTTGGCGAGATCCCCGCCGACGTCGGCGAGCAGCTGGAGATCGACGGCAAGTACGCCGGCTATCTCGACCGCCAGGAGGCCGACATCCGCGCGTTCCGCAAGGACGAGTCGCTCGCCCTGCCCCACGATCTGGACGTGGACGCGGTGGGCAGCCTGTCCACCGAGATCCGCACCAAGCTTCGGCAGGTTCGCCCGGCCACGCTGGGCGCGGCGGCCCGCATCCCCGGCATGACTCCCTCGGCGCTGGTGGCGCTGCTGCGGCACGTGAAGCGCCGCGACGTGAAGGTGGCGTGATGGCGCGGCTGGGTGCGGAGGGCTTCCGGAAGGCCACCGGTGTTTCACGTGAAACACTGGAGCGTCTGACGGTGTACGAGGCGCTGCTGCGCAAATGGCAGAAGACGATCAACCTCGTGGGGCCGAAGACGCTGGACGACGCGTGGAACCGGCACTTCCTCGACTCGGCACAACTCCACCCGCTGCTGCCCGAGTCGACCCGGGTGCTGGTCGATCTCGGCAGCGGCGCCGGCTTTCCCGGCCTGGTGCTGGCGATCCTGGGCGTGCCGGAGGTTCACCTGATCGAGAGCGACGTGCGCAAGGGCGCGTTCCTGCGCGAGGCGGCCCGCGCCACCGGCGCCCCGGTGACCGTGCATTCCAAACGGATCGAGGCGGTTCAGGGCCTCCAGGCCGACGCGCTGACCGCCCGCGCGCTGGCGCCGCTCGCGGACCTGCTGGACTGGGGCGCCCGCTTCCTCACCGCGGATGGTGTGGCCCTGTTCCTCAAAGGCCAAAATGTGGAGGACGAATTGACGGACTCCACCAAATATTGGAAGATGCGCACCGAACGCTTCGACAGCGTCACCGACCCTTCCGGCTCCATCCTGCGCTTGAGTGGCATCGTCCGTGTCTAAGTCCACGATCCACCCTTTCCCCGCAAACAGGCTCACGAGGCTGTAATGACCCCCCGGGATTCTGGCGCGCGCGTCATCGCCATCGCCAACCAGAAGGGAGGCGTCGGCAAGACGACGACCGCCATCAATCTGGCCACGGCGCTCGCCGCCATCGGCAAGCGCGTCCTGGTGATCGACCTCGATCCCCAGGGCAACGCGTCGACCGGCCTCGGCATTCCGCGCGCCAAGCGCAGCGTCGGCATCTACGACGTGCTGTTCGACGGCGTGGCGCTGGACAAGGCGGCCATCGAATCGAACGTGCCAAACCTGTGGATCATCACCTCCTCGGTCGAGCTGTCGGGCGCGGAGATCGAGCTGGTCGGCGCCACGCAGCGCGAGTTCCGCCTGCGCGAGGCGGTGGCCGCCAGCGCGCTGGACTACGACTTCGTGCTGATCGACTGCCCGCCAGCGCTCGGCCTGCTGACGCTGAACGCGCTGGTCGCGTCGAACGCCGTCATGGTGCCGCTGCAGTGCGAGTTCTACGCGCTGGAGGGCCTCAGCCACCTCGTGCGCACCATCGAGCGGGTGAAGCGCACCTTCAACCCGAACCTGGACATCCACGGCGTCGTGCTGACCATGTTCGACAAGCGCAACAACCTCTCCGACATGGTCGCCGCCGACGTGCGCGGCTTCTTCGGCGAGAAGGTCTTCGAGACGGTGATCCCGCGCAACGTCAAGGTCTCCGAGGCGCCGTCGCACGGCAAGCCGGTGCTGATCTACGACATGCGCTGCCCCGGCGCCCAGGCCTACATCAACCTGGCCGGCGAAGTGCTGCGCCGCGAGAAGAGGCTCGCCGCCTGATGTCCGAAGGCAAGCGCAGCAGCCTGGGCCGCGGCCTCTCCGCCCTGTTCGGCGAGGACACCGACGACTACGCCGCCGTCGATAAGGTGCGGCTGTCCAAGATGGTGCCCATCGAGTACCTGCAGCCCGGCCGCTACCAGCCGCGCCGCCGCTTCGACGAGGAGGCGATCAAGGGCCTCGTCGAGTCGGTGCGCGAGAAGGGCGTCCTGCAGCCGCTGCTGGTCCGCCGGGTGCCGAACGGCGCGGTGAACCAGTTCGAGATCATCGCCGGTGAGCGCCGTTGGCGCGCCGCGCAGCTGGCCGGCGTGCCCGAAGTGCCGGTGGTCGTGCGCGAGCTGGATGACCGCGAGGCGCTGGAGATCGCGCTGATCGAGAACATCCAGCGCGCCGATCTGACGCCGCTGGAAGAGGCGGAGGGCTACCGCCGCCTGATGGACGAGTTCGAGCACACCCAGGAAGACCTCGCCAAGGTCATCGGCAAGAGCCGCAGCCACGTCGCCAACATGCTGCGCCTGCTGGCCCTGCCCGACCCGGTCAAGGGCATGGTCAACGACGGCCGGCTGACCGCCGGCCACGCCCGCGCGCTGCTGACCGTCGACAACCCTGAACTGGTGGCGCACGAGGTCATCAAGCGCGGCCTCAACGTCCGCCAGACCGAGGACCTCGTGCGCAAGGACGAGGCGCCGGCCAAGGGCGGCGGCGGTGGCAAGCGCGGTGACGGGCCGGCCAAGGACATCGACCTCCAGAACCTGGAGGACGAGATCTCCGCCACCATCGGGCTGAAGGTCGAGATCACGCCGCAGGGCAAGCGCGGCATGGTCACCATCCACTACCAGACGCTCGACCAGCTCGACGACGTGCTGCGGCGGCTCGGCCGCGGCGAATGACGTGAGCGCCGAGGCGGTTCACGCCGGTCAGGCGGTCTACAGCGGCCTGGTGCTGCGGCTGCTGTACGACGGCGTGGTGTTGGGCGTCTCCAACCCGCTGATCTGGAAGTGTCCGACGGCGCGGCTGCTGGCGCATTACGACGCCAACGTCTCGGCGAACCACCTGGACGTCGGGGTCGGGACGGGGTGGTTTCTCGACCATTGCCGCTTCCCCTCGCCCCAATCTTCCTTCAAGGGCCCGCGGCTGGCGCTGATGGACCTCAACCCGAACTGCCTGGAGCATGCGGCGGGCCGCGTCGCGCGCCACGCGCCGGAGACCCACCGGCGCAACGTTCTGGAGCCGATCCCGTTCGACGGGCCGCGCTTCGACTCGGTGGGGCTGTGCTACCTGCTGCACTGCCTGCCCGGCGCGATGGCGGAGAAGGCGGTGGTGTTCGACCATCTGCGGCCGCTGATGAACGACGGCGCGGTGCTGTTCGGGGCAACGCTGGTGCAGGGATCGGCGCCGCGCTCCGCCATGGCGCGGCGGCTGATGGCCGCTTACAACCGCAAGGGCATCTTCTGCAACCAGGACGATACGGTCGAGGCGCTGGACGCGGGGCTGGCGGCGCGGTTCGCCGCGCACGCGGTCGAACTGGTGGGCTGCGCGGCGCTGTTCCGGGCTACGGTGTGACCGTGAAGCCGGTGGTGTGAACGAAGAAGCTGCCGAAGTCCGTCTCCACCTCCACCTGGATCGGGATGGTTCGGCCATTGACCGGCAGGAACCACAGGGTGGCGGAGCGCTCCTGCCCCTCCACGAAGAAGCGGTTCGGGCGATCCTTGTCGGTCTGGAAGCCGGCGACCGGCTTGAGCGACACGATGCAGCGCTTCGCCAACCCCGAGGCCATGCGGCGTTTGGAAGGCTCCAGCATCTCGGTGCCGGCGGGCTTCGCGGTGATGTCGTAGCGGCGGCGCCCATCATAGACCGGGTAAGTGCCGGTGCAGGCGGCCGGACCGCCCGCGGTGACCACCACGCCGATGCCGGCGCTGAGTGGGTCGACGCTGCCGCGGCGGATGGATTCGGGCACCAGGGAGGCCTTTTCCGGGTTCATCGGCGGTTCGGTGTGCACCGACACGCCGCCGCCGGCGTAGTTCAGCGCCGTCACCTCGCGCTTCGAGCGCAGGTTGCGCTCGCCGCGGAAGCGCAGGGGCGCGACGGATGGGTTGGACACCGTGCCGGCGGCCTCGGCGTCGTAGCGGAAGCGGGTGAGCATGTTGAACCAGGAGGCGTTGGCCGACTCCAACCGGGCGTCGTACCGCTTGCTGCCGTCGATCGCCAGCCGCAGCCCGCCGGTGGCCAGCGGCAGGCCGCCGCCATAGGCCTCGAACTTGAGTTCCCACGTCTCGGCGTGCGCCGCCAGCGGCAGCGCCAGACCAGCCAGAAGCACCAACACCGCGCGCCCGATCCTCGGCATCCGATCGCCATTCCCTTCCGGCGGACCCAGGCCATGAGGATCAATCAAGTCGGGCGCCGTGCCAAGGCCCCGTTTGGGTGGGGCAGGACCGCCGGCCGTGGGGGACGGCGGTCCCCTGCCCTATTTCTTCTTGCCGTTCGGCTGCTGGTCGGCCGGCTGCTCGCCGGGCTGGTTGTTCGGCGCCTGGGCCTGCTGCTTGGCGGCTTCCTTGTCCTTCTTGTTGGCCTCGTGCCGGCCGACCGCGCAGCCGACCGCCGCGCCGGCCACGCCGTGGCCGGAGCCGACCTCGTGGCCGGCGACACCGCCGACCGCCGCTCCCTTGGCGCACCCTTTCGCGTCGGCCGGCGGCGACAGCGCAGCCAAGCCGAGCGCGACGGCCGCTGCGGCCGTCATCGTCAGGATCCTCATGACTCTGTCCTCGGTGGGAAAAACCTCTCCCGTTCAACAGGAGCGGTCCATGGGCGTTCCGCCGGGCTGCCCTACCGGCGGGCCAGCGACGCCAGCTGGAAGAGCACGCGGGCGCAGATCGTCTGGTCGGGCATGTTGGTGCGCTTGCAGTCGGCCTCGGCGTCGACCAGACGCTCCAGCGCGGCGCGCACCAGGTTGGGCGTCCAGCGCCGCGCCTGATTGACCAGACGCGGGCGCAGCTTGAAGAACACCGGCGGGCGCACTGAGTCGACCGCCGTCTCGGGCGACTTGCCGGCCGCGACCTGCGAGCCGATCAGATGCAGGCGCTGGAAATGCCGTTGGGTGGCGCGCAGGATCGGCACCGGGCTCATGCCCTCGGCGAACAGGCGGGCCAGCGCGCGGTCGAGCGCGGCGAAGTCGCCGTCGGCGGCGGCCCACACCGGCTCGTCCATGTCGAGCGCGGCGGAATCGCCGATGCAGGCCTGGGCGTGCTCCAGCGTCACGCGCTTGTCGGCACCCATGTAGACGGCCAGCTTCTCGATCTCGCCACGGGCGACGAGCCGATCGCCGACGAGGTTGCCGGCCAGGAAGCTCAGCGCGTCGACGTCGGCCGAGAGGCCCTGGGCGGACAGCAGGTCGGCGATGACGCGGCCGAGCGACGCCTCCTCCTCCACGTAGCAGGGGATGGCGGCGCCGGCCTCGGTGCCTTCGAACAGGGCGCGCAGGCGCGAACGGTTGGACAGGTCGCCGGCTTCGACGACCACCAGGCTGTCGCCGGGCGGCGGGTCCTTGAGGAAGGCGGTGAAGGCGGTGGTGGTCACGTCCTCGGCGTCGCGCACGCGGATCAGGCGGCGGCCGCCGGTCAACGCCATCGCCGCGGCCTCGTCGGCCAGCCGGGCGGGGTCGTCGACCAGCGCCCGGCCGAGGAAGTCGGCGACGCGGAACGGGTCGTTGAGATCGGGGCAGACCGTCTTGCCGAGCGTGTCGGCGCGGTCGCGCACCAGACCGGCGTCGGGGCCGTACAGAAGCACGGCCCGAACCTTCGGGTCGGGGTGCTTCAGGAACGAGTCGATGGCCTTGCCTTGGAGCTTCATGGGGCGGGGCGCCTGCTGGAAGTGCCGACGGTCGCGACCGAGGCAACATCGACACGGATTACACGGATTGGCGGCACGGATTGCACGGAATGTTTCGGGCCTGCGGCGGTCTGCGGACCATCGCCGGGCACGGACCAGGAGATCCGTGGAATCCGTGCCCCAATCCGTGCAATCCGTGGGAACGCCTGCCCCCCGACGCCACGGCCCGCGGAAAAGCGTTACTGTCCCTTCGCCAGATACATGGCCACGCGGGCGGTGATCTCGTCGGAGATCTCGGCCAGACCGCGGTTGTAGGCGTGGTCGAGCGTCACCAGACCGGCGTAGCGCTCCTCCAGCACGTTGTACGGCACGAAGGAGCGGCTGGTGCCTTCGAAGAGCGTGCGGCCGGTGCTGTTCTCGATCAGGCGGAACGGCACGTTCAGCAGCAGCTGCGCGCGCTCGGCCGAGGCGTCCTGGCGCAGCGCCAGCTTCTGCTCGGTCGCGACGATGCGCGTGTCCAGACGGTACGGCGTCTGAACGCCGCGGTCGTTGTGGTGGAAGCGGTCGATCAGCAGGTTGCGCAGGATCTGCCCCGGGCGGTCCGGGATGTTGGAGATCGCCACCATTTCCAGCTTGTCGGCGGCACCGCCGCCGGCGACGCCCTGGTCGCCGTACAGCGGGCGGAAGCCGCAGGCGGACAGCAGCGCCAGACATCCCAGCGCCGCGCCCGTCCGCAGCAGGTTCCGCTTAGACGACGACATTGATCACCCGATTCGGAACGACGATGACCTTGCGCACCGGCTTGCCCTCCAGCGCCTTCTGGACGTTGGCGTCGGCCAGCGCCCGCTTCTCCGCCTCGTCCTTGGCGATGTCGCGCGGCAGCTCCAGCGTGGCGCGCAGCTTGCCGTTCACCTGCACCGCCATAGTCACCACGTCGTCGGTGGCAAGCGTGGCGTCGGCCTCCGGCCAGGGCTGCTCGACCAGCGGCGTGGCGTGACCCAGGTGCGCCCACAGCTCCTCGGCGAGGTGCGGCATCATCGGGGCGACCATGCGCACCAGCGCCTCGTACCCTTCGCGCAGCACCCAGGCCTCGCCGGCGCCCTTGCCGTCCAGCTCGGCCAGCGCGTTGGACAGCTCGCGCACGCGGGCGACCGCCTTGTTGAAGCGGAACTTGTCGAGGTCCTCGCCGACGCCGGCGATCGTCTTGTGGATCAGCCGGCGGGCGGCCAGCGCCTTGTCCGACAGCTCGGCCGGGGCCGGCGAGCCGGCGGCCGGCAGCGCCGCCGGCGCCTCGGTGATCATGCGCCACAGGCGGTTGATGTAGCGCCACGCGCCGTCGATGCCGGCCTCGGTCCACTCCAGGTCGCGCTCGGGCGGGCTGTCGGACAGCATGAACAGGCGGGCGGCGTCGGCGCCGTAGGTGTCGATGATGTTCGCCGGGTCGACGACGTTCTTCTTCGACTTCGACATCTTCTCGACGCGGCCGACCGTCACCGGGCCGCCGTCGGCGGCGACCAAGTCACCCTTGTCGTCCCTGACGATGTCGGCCGGCGACAGCCAAGCGCCGTTGGCGTCCTTGTAGGTCTCGTGGTTGACCATGCCCTGGGTGAACAGGCCGGCGAACGGCTCCGCCACGTCCAGGTAGCCGCACTGGGTCAGCGCCCGCGTCCAGAAGCGCGAGTAGAGCAGGTGCAGCACCGCGTGCTCGATGCCGCCGATGTACTGGTCCACCGGCAGCCAGTAGTCGACCGCCTTGCGCTCGAACGCCTCCGTCGCGGTGTGCGGCGAGCAGAAGCGGGCGAAGTACCAGCTCGACTCGATGAAGGTGTCGAAGGTGTCGGTCTCGCGCAGCGCCGGCTTGCCGCAGGTCGGGCAGGTCGTGTGCTTCCAGGTCGGGTGGTGGTCCAGCGGGTTGCCGGGCTTGTCGAAGGTGACGTCCTCCGGCAGCACGACCGGCAGCTGGTCGTCCGGCACCGGCACGATGCCGTGCTCGGGGCAGTGGATGACCGGGATCGGGCAGCCCCAGTAGCGCTGGCGCGACACGCCCCAGTCGCGCAGGCGGTACTGCGTGGTGCGCTCGCCCTGCCCTGCCGACTCCATGCGCTTGCCGACCTCCTGCTTGGCCGACTCGACGTCGAGGCCGTCCAGGAAGCGGGAGTTCTTCAGCACGCCGGGGCCGGTGTAGGCCTCGGTGCCCACGTCGAAGGCCGCGGGATCGACGTCGGCGGGGATGACCACCGGCGTGACCGGCAGATCGTACTTGCGGGCGAAGTCGAGGTCGCGCTGGTCGTGCGCCGGGCAGCCGAAGATGGCGCCGGTGCCGTACTCCATCAGCACGAAGTTCGCGACGTAGACCGGCAGCGTCCAGTTCGAGTCGAAGGGGTGGACGACGCGCAGCCCGGTGTCGAAGCCCTTCTTCTCCGCCGTCTCGATCGCCTCCTCGCTGGTGCCCAGGCGGTTGCACTCGGCGATGAACTCGGCGAGCGCCGGGTTGTTCACGGCGAGTTCCGAGGCCAGCGGGTGGTTGGCGGAGATGGCGGCGAAGGAGGCGCCGAACAGCGTGTCCGGACGGGTGGTGAAGACCTCCAGCTTGTCGTCGCGCCCCTGGATGTCGAAGCGGAAGCGCACGCCGGTCGACTTGCCGATCCAGTTCTCCTGCATCAGGCGCACGCGCTCGGGCCAGCGGTCCAGCGACTCGAGGCCCTTCAGCAGCTCCTCGGCGTAGGCGGTGATCTTGAGGAACCACTGCGACAGCTTGCGCTTCTCGACCAGTGCGCCGGTGCGCCAGCCGCGGCCGTCGATCACCTGCTCGTTGGCCAGCACGGTGTTGTCGACCGGGTCCCAGTTGACCCACGACTCCTTGCGGTAGGCGAGGCCCGCCTTCATGAAGTCGAGGAACATCTTCTGCTCGTGGCGATAGTACTCCACGTCGCAGGTGGCGACCTCACGGCTCCAGTCGATGGACAGGCCCATGGTCTTCAGCTGGCCGCGCATGGTGGCGATGTTCTCGCGCGTCCACTTCGCGGGGTGGGTCTTCTTCTCCAGCGCGGCGTTCTCGGCCGGCAGGCCGAAGGCGTCCCAGCCCATCGGGTGCAGGACGTTGAAGCCCTTGGCGCGCTTGAAGCGCGCGATCACGTCGCCGATCGTGTAGTTGCGCACGTGGCCCATGTGGATGCGCCCCGAGGGATAGGGGAACATCTCCAGCACGTAGTACTTGGGCCGGCCGGCGTCCTCGGCCGCGGTGAAGCAGGACCGCCGCTCCCACTCAGCCTGCCACTTGGCCTCGGTCTCTTTTACGTTGTAGCGCGACATGAAAAAGGCTGTCCGTTCGGGTCTGGGTGCTGGATCGGGTGCCTGGAGGCCTTACTTGGCGGCCTGCTGGGCGACGCGGAGCTGGCGGGCGCGGGTCAGGATCGCGTCCTCGAGCTGGCCGGCGGTCTCCTGCGAGACGGCGGTGTCGCGCCAGTCGCTGCCGGCGCGCGCCTGCTTGAACACCGACACGCGCACGCCGTCGGCGCGCAGCTGGCGGTCGAGGATGTAGAGGTTGACCTTGAAGCGCTCGTTCGGCGCGTCCGGCGGGGTGTACCAGTCGGTCAGGATCACGCCGCCGAACGGATCGGCCGAGGCGATCGGCAGGAAGGACAGCGTGTCCAGCGAGGCGCGCCACAGATAGCTGTTGACGCCCAGCCCGTTGGGGTCGCCGGCGTCGGCCGCGCCCTTGCGCTTGTTGCCGCCGAACAGGTTGAGGCCACCGTCGGTGCCGAGCAGGCTGCCGAACTTGTACTCGTCCTTCCGCAGCTGATCCATCGTGGTGTTGTCGTTCTGGCCGCCCCAGCTGGAGCAGCCGGCCAGAACCAGCGAGCCGAGGACGAGAGGAGCGGCAATGGCGATACGGATACGGCGCATGGCGGAGCTTTACATCACGGCAGTGGGGGCGCGCGCCAAAAGGGCGCGGCGGACGCCGCTGAAAAGACCATAAAACCGTCCGCTGGCGCAACAGGCGTTACACAAGGCGTAGGGCGCCGGGGCCATCCTACGCCTTTATAAAAGCGAAAATCGCCGCAGTGCACTGTGTGGTGTGAACGCCACACTGTCCCATCAATGCAGCAAAGAAGGCACGTTTCGGCTTGCTGCCGCCGCCCGGTGTGCGTACCACAGTCTCAGCAGGGATGAAGAACCCGGCTGAACAATTTGCTGCCAGGATGGAGGCAACACTATGAATCGGTATCTGCTGGCGGGCTGCGCCGCCGTTGCTCTGGCGATGGGAAGCGGCGCTGCCAATGCCCAGGCCAAGTTCGAGGTGAAGGTTGGCGGCGACGCCTTCTTCGAGTGGGGCTGGGTCGACCAGGACCTGGACTCCGGTCTCCGTTCGACCGAGGCGCGCAATCGCTTCCGCTTCAACCTGATCCCGTCGGCCAAGGCTGACAACGGCCTCGAGTACGGTGCGCGCATCCGCGTCCGCGCCGACCAGACGGCCACCGGCAATGCCGGCCGCAACACCGGCTACGACAAGGCCTACATCTTCGCCCAGGGCGGCTTCGGTCAGGTCCGTCTCGGCCTCGACGCCACCACGAACGACGACACCATTGTGTCGCGCCCGATCGACTACCTGCCGTTCGGCCTGTTCGACCAGGCGCTCGGCTTCATGGGCGGCGGTCAGACCGGTGGCATCACCGGCCCGTTCGTCGGCGCCAACATCACTGGTGGTCAGCTCGGCTCGATCTACGGTCAGAGCATGGCTTGGCCGACCTTCGGCGACGCCTCGACCCGCGTGAAGTACTTCTCGCCGCGTCTGGCCGGCTTCCAGCTGGGTGCCAGCTACACGCCGCGTAACGACGACAGCGGCAACTCGATCAACCGCAGCAAGTTCACCACGGCCGCCACGGCTGCCTCGGCGGTGAACCCGTCCTTCCAGGACCTGTGGGAAGCCAACGTCAACTACGACAACACCTTCGGCGCTGTTAAGCTGAAGGCCCAGGCCTCCTACTACGGCGGCTCGGCTTCGGACGTCGCCGGTGCGTCGTTCAAGAACCTGAACGCCTGGCAGGCCGGTGCGCAGGTCGGCTTCGCCGGCTTCACCGTCGGCGGCAGCGTCACCGACTTCGGCAAGGCCGGTCTGAACAAGTCGTCGGCTGCGGCCTTCCGCTTCCAGGACAAGGCCACCGTCTACCAGCTGGGCGCCCAGTACACCGCGGGCCCGATCGTGGTCGGCGGCGGCTGGATGCGCGGTCAGGACTCGGGCAGCACGGCCATCGCTGGCAAGCGCAAGCTCGACGTCTACGAGATCGGCGCTGCCTACACCGTGGCCCCGGGCTTCGGCGTCGGCATCCGCTACGACTACTTCAAGGCGGACAGCGATATCCCGAACACCGCTCTGGGCGGCAGCTCGGACGACAAGGGCTCGATCGTCATCCTGCACTCCACCCTGGCTTTCTAATCCAAAGTCAGAGTGCGGAAACGAGGGCGGCAGCTTCGGCTGCCGCCCTTTTTTCATGCCTCAAGCTTGGGCACAATGCCCGTTATCGCGGCAGGGAAAGTGCTGTTTTTGCAGCAAATCAAATTTTCTTAGTAAAATCAGACACTTATATGTGTGTCTGTGATGCAACGCTGTTTCATGTGCGCACCGTGAGCGTGTCATTGCCCCTTGCACGCTTCCCTTGCACAGGATTAACTCCTTTCAGCAACGACATCGCTCGGCCGCAACAGGCCATCCGTTGAAGGATTGATCCATCATGAAGCGTTCTCTCGCCCTCGCCTGTGCCGCCGTCGCGCTGGCCGCCGGGACCGGCAGCGCCGCCGCGCAGACCAAGTTCGACCTCACCATCGGTGGCGACGCCTACTTCCAGGGCGGCTTCGTCGATCAGAAGGGCGACGCGGGCCTGCGGTCGTTCGAAGCGCGCAACCGCTTCCGCTTCACCCTGACCCCGTCGGCGAAGGCCGACAACGGCCTCGAGTACGGTGCGCGCCTGCGCGTCCGCTCGGATACGTCGGCGACCAGCAACGGCGCCCGCAACCTGGGCAATGACCGCGCCTACATCTTCGCCAAGGGCTTCTTCGGCACGGTGCAGGCCGGCACGATCAACGGCCTGTCGGACGAGTACGGCTTCATCGGTCCGAACATCGAGGGCATCGCCGGCGGCGCCGACAACGGCACGCTGGACTTCCTGTCGGGTTCGGCCATCTACGACGTGGGCGTCGCCGGCCGCGCCACCAATTTCCGCAACCTGCACAGCGGCGACATCGCGACCCGCGTCGTCTACCTGACGCCGCAGTTCGCCGGCTTCCAGGGTGGCGTCGCCTACGCGCCGCGCAACGACAACAACAACAACTCGATCAGCCGCAGCAAGTACGTGTCGGCCGGCACGTACCAGAGCAGCTTCCACGACGTGGTCGAGCTGGGCGGCATCTACAGCCGCGAGATCGGCCCGGTGGCCCTCGAGGCCTCGGCCTTCTACGAGTTCGGCGACGCCGCCAAGTCCTCGGCCGCCGGCCCTAACTACAAGGACCTGTCGTCCTGGAACGTCGCCGCCAACGTCGGCTTCGCCGGCTTCAAGGTCGGCGCCATGTACCGCAACGCCGGCAAGAGCGGCTACCAGTCGGGCGTGACCACCAGCGGTGCGGACAACCAGGAGACCTGGATCGTCGGTGCCAACTACACGCTGGGCCCGGTCATCCTGGCCGTCAACTACCAGAGCTACAAGGACGCCGGCGCCGTCGTGTCGGACCGCCTGAACTCCAAGCTGGACCTGTATCAGGCCGGCGTGACCTACACCGTGGCCCCGGGCCTGACGGCCGGTCTGGAGTACAGCTACTTCAAGGCCAAGGACAACGACCTGGTTGCCCCGGACCGCAACGACAAGGGCAGCATCGTCATGCTGGACACCCGCCTCGCGTTCTGATCGCGGCGCGGATCCACTCGACGGACGGCGGCGGGGCGACCCGCCGCCGTTTCCGTTTCCGGCCTACTTCTTGGCCGGCGGGGTCTTGCCGCCCGGAGCGGCGCCCGCCCCCGCCCCCGCCCCCGCGTCGCAGAGCAGCAGCAGCGTCGCGTCGCCGGTCGGCGACCACACCATGATCAGCTTCTTGGCCTTGCTCTCGGCGGTGAAGACCACCGTCTCCGGGTCCGGGATGGCGCGGACCTTGCGCTCGACCAGCTTGTAGCCGGCCTGCACGAACGCCTGCATGGTCGAGTCGAAGACCTTGCTGGCGTGCTGCTGCCGCTCGGCGAGGTCGGACTCGTTGAATTCCCAGCCGAAGCTCTCGATGGCGCCGCAGCTCTGCGACAGGTCGTTGGCCACCCGCTTCATGGCGTCGGCGTAGGTGCCGTCGTCGTCCAGCAGCTGGGCCGGCTCGCCGAAGAAGACCTTCGCCGTGGGCGAGCCCTTGGCGATGCGGACCTGGTGCTTGCCGGCGGGCGCCGCCTGGGTCTGCGTCTGGGGTTGCGGCTGGGCCTGCTGCTGGGCGTGTGCGTGCGGCGCGGCGGCCAGCGCCAGCGGCGCGGCCACGAGTGCGGTGTACATCCAACCACGCATCCGGTGACTCCTCGGAGGCTTGCGTTTCGTCGAGCGGTCCGTTACCACGCCGCGCCCGCCGGTGTATACCTCGCGCGGACCATCCGGGAGCCTTCACCCATGACCGACTCCGTTGCATCCCGCCTGAACGAGGTGCGCCGCACCATCGCCGAGTCCTGCGCCGACGCCGGCCGCGACTCGGGAACCGTCACCCTGGTCGCCGTCTCGAAGACGCACGGCGCCGAGGCGGTGGCCGAGGCCCTGGCCGCCGGCCAGCGCGTGTTCGGCGAAAACCGCGTGCAGGAGGCCAGGGCCAAGTTCCCGGACCTCAAGGCGGCGCACCCGGACCTCGAGCTGCACCTGATCGGCCCGCTGCAGACCAACAAGGTCAAGGACGCGGTGGCGCTGTTCGACGTCATCGAGACGGTGGACCGCCCGAAGCTGGCCGAGGCGCTGGCCGCCGAGATGGCGAAGACCGGCCGCCGGCCGCGCTGCCTGATCGAGGTGAACACCGGCGAGGAGCCGCAGAAGGCCGGCATCCTGCCCGCCGACGTCGACGCCTTCGTCGCCGAATGCCGCGACGTGCACAAGCTGCCGGTGACAGGGCTGATGTGCATCCCGCCGGTGGACGAGGAGCCGGCCATGCACTTCGCCCTGCTGGCCGAGATGGCGCGGCGCAACGGCTTGGCCGAGGTCAGCATGGGGATGAGCGGCGACTACCCCTCCGCCATCCGCTTCGGCGCCACGCATGTGCGCGTCGGCACGGCGATCTTCGGCGCCCGTCCTAGTTTTACTGGGCCGAGCTTCACGGAGTAGGCTCTACCACCCGCAGCACGGTGCCCGGCCCGCAGTCCTCCAGCAGGCGCAGCAGGTCGGGTAGCGGCAGCGCGACGCAGCCGGCGGTCGGCTCCCAGTCCGGGCGGGCGACGTGCAGGAACACCGCGCTGCCCAGCCCCGGCACGACGGGATCGTCGTTGTGGCCCAGCACGACGATGACGTCGTAGACGCCGTCCTCGCGCCACAGCGCCTCGTGGCTGGCCGGGTAGGGCGTCGTGACCGGGCGGTTGTAGGCGGGGTCGGCAGGCTCGTCGCACCAGCCGTCGTCCGGCGCGATGGGCGCCGCGGGCAGCGCGGTGCGCGGCCGTTCCAGCCGGTCGGCACGCCACAGCACGCGGCGCAGCGGCCAGACGCCGACGGGGGTGCCGCCGTCGCCTTCGCGCTTGTCGGCCCTGACGCCGCCGCGGCCCAGCGCGCAGCGAAAACCGCCGCCCGGCCACATCAGGCGGCCATCGGCGGTGACCGTGATCTCCATGCAGGCTCCGTCAGCGTCAGCCGGCCGTGCGGATGCTCGGCGGGGTGGGGTTCAGCGCCTTCTTGGCGGCCTCGTACTTCGCCAGGTTACGCATCATCACGTCGGAAATCATCTCCGGCGGCACCGCGACCGGCTGCTGGGGCTGCTGCTGGGCCGGCGCGGCGGCGTTGGCGTTGGCGGCGCTGGCGGTGGTGATGGTGCCGGGGTTGAGCACGGGCGGCGTGGACGCCTGCAGCCGGCTCTTCTGCGCGATCGCCGCGGCGTTCTTGCTCTGCAGCGAGGTGGCCAGCATGGTGTCGCGCACCGGCATCTTGCTCGGCTTGTGGTCGCCGATCGGCGAGGCGGCCTTGTCGGCCGGCTTCATGGCGACGGTCTGGGGGGCCGGCTGGGCGGCGGCCTGCGCGGCGGCGGCCTGGACCGCGGGCGCGGCGACCGGCGCGGCGCCGGTCGTGGGAGCGGCGGGGGCGGCCTGCGGCGCCGGGGCCTGGGCCGCGGCGGCGGACGCCTCGGCGACCTCGACGGCCGGCTCGCCGGTGCCGACGCCGAGGCCGGCCAGCATGGTGTCCTCGAGGCTGCGGCCGTTGGCCTGGGCGAAGATGGCGTTGGCGATCGCCGCGACGCCGCCGATCGGCCCGCCGAAGGCGATGCCGCCGATCACCTGCGACGCCGGCTTGATGGTGTCGCCGGTGACCGCTCGGTAGATGGTGCCGACCACCGGGATGTGCTGCAGCGGGTTGATCATGTCGAGGAAGTCGCCGAACGACATGTCCGCCGTCTCGTTGTACGGATCGTCGGTCCGGCTGCGGACGATGCTGCTGACCGAAGCGTCGATGGGAGCGCTGGCCGAACGCGGGGCGGCGCTGTCGAGCGGCACGGCGGCGATGGACATGGTCGGCACTCCCGGCGGATTGGGTCACTCGGGGTATTGCAACCGCCGTGCCAGCAGATTCCGGCAAAAAAGGCGCCAATGCCCGCTTTTGGTCACGGAGTCCCGGCAACTCCTGCCGGGTGGGGGGTGATTCCTGCCCGGACAGTCCGTCCCGGCAACGCTCAGAACATATGTCCGCTGCGCTCGGCCTTGGTGCGCAGGTAGGCTTCGTTGTGGCGGTTCGAGGGGAAGACGTGCGGCACGCGCTCGACCACCTCGATGCCCCAGCGGGCGAGCTGGCGCATCTTGTCGGGGTTGTTGGTCATCAGCCGCACCGACCGGAAGCCCAGCTGGCGCAGCATCTCGGCGGCCGGCAGGTAGACGCGCTCGTCGGATTCGAAGCCGAGGATCTCGTTGGCGTCGACGGTGTCGAAGCCGCGGTCCTGGATGCGGTAGGCGCGCAGCTTGTTGACCAGCCCGATGCCGCGCCCCTCCTGTGCCAGGTAGAGCAGCACGCCGCTGCCGCGCCGGGCGATCTCGGCGATGGCGCCGCGCAGCTGGTCGCCGCAGTCGCAGCGCAAGCTACCCAGCAGGTCGCCGGTGAAGCATTCGGAATGCAGGCGGGCCAGCACCGGCTGCTCGGGGTCCGGATCGCCGATGATGATGGCGAGGTACTCCGGTCCGCCGTCGGCCGGACGGAAGGCGACGACGCGGGTGTTCTCGGCGCCGCCGACCAGCGGCACCTGCGCGTCGGCCACCTGGCGCAGCGTGCGCACCACGTGCGTGCGGTAGTCGGCGACATCGGCCGCGCGCACCCACAGCAGGTCGTTGCGCTTGGCCCAGGCTTCCAGGCCGCCCCTTCTCATAAGATCGGGCGTGGAGCGCACCGGCGCCACCACGGCGGAGGGGATCAGGCGGGCCAGCTTGGCCAGGTCGACCGCGGCGGCCTCGCGCGAGCCGGGCTCGGCCGGGGTGGCGCTCAGCCCGGCGGGCAGCGGGCCGTCCGGGCGCTGCTCGGCGTCGGCGAGCGCCACCGCGTCCCCGGCGGTCAGGCCGCCGGCGACGGCGAGCGTCACGGCGCCGCCCTCGCCCGCCTGGAAGCCCTCGGGCATCACGCCCAGCACCAGCGCGCGGCGCCGGGTGACGGCGAGCACCGGCTCGCCCCCCGACAGGCGCTTCAGCCGTGCCAGCGCGTCGGCGCCGACCGTCTCCACCGCCAGCGCCAGGGCGACGCGGCCGTCGGCGCAGGCGACCGCCACCGCTTCGCCGCGGCGGAGCGCGGCGAGCGCACGGTCGACGGCGCGCATGGCGGCCTCGTCGAAGGGCTGGGTCGGTTCGGGGCTGAGGTCAGCGTACATCGTCAGAAACCGGATCCTGGTACCGGGCCGGAACCCTAGCGGCCCGGGCGGAGAAAAGCAAAACCGTCCGCACGATCTGGGCGGCCGGGCCCCGCTTTCCAAGGGCCCCGACCGTCCCACGTCGGCGCGGGCAAGGCAAGCGCAGTCCCCGCGCCAGTCCGTTGCGCGGCGTGCAACGGTGCCGGGAGCGTGCTAAGGTCCGTGCCGGGAACGGAACGAAGACCTGGGTGCATGACTTCGGCCAAACGCATTCTCCTGGTCGACGACGACGAGGCGCTGCGCCAGTCGCTCGCCGAACAGCTCCAGCTGCACGAGGAGTTCGAGACGGCGGAGGCCGCCGACGGCGCCGCCGGGCTGGCCCTGGCGCGCGAGGGCGGGTTCGCCGCGGTGCTGCTCGACGTCGGGCTGCCCGACATGGACGGGCGCGACCTGTGCCGGCTGATGCGGCGCGAAGGCGTGCGCTGCCCGATCATCATGCTGACCGGGGCCAGCACCGACGCCGACACCATCCTCGGCCTCGATTCCGGCGCCAACGACTACATCGTCAAGCCGTTCCGCCTGGGCGTGCTGCTGGCCCGCCTGCGCGCGCAGCTGCGCCAGTTCGAGCAGAGCGAGGACGCCACCTTCACCATCGGGCCCTACCTGTTCCGCCCGGCCGCCAAGCTGCTGCTGCTGGAGGAGAAGAACCGCAAGATCCGCCTGACCGAGAAGGAGACGGCGATCCTCAAGTACCTGTACCGCGCCGGCGACGCGGTGGTCGGTCGGGACACGCTGCTGGGCGAGGTGTGGGGCTACAACGCCGGGGTGACGACGCACACGCTGGAGACGCACGTCTACCGCCTGCGCCAGAAGATCGAGCGCGACCCCTCCAACGCGGAAATCCTGGTGACCGAGCCGGGCGGCTACCGGCTCGTGCCGTGACGCCGGACGACCCCGCCGCACGTTCCCTGATGATGGCGCAGGCGCTGCGCGAGGCCGGCTGGGCCGCCAAGGCGGAGGACGCCTGCCGCGCCGTGCTGCGCGACCACCCCCGCCACCCGGAGGCGCTGCACCAGCTCGCTCTGCTGCACGAGGCGCGCGGCGCCCGGGCCGAGGCGGTGGCGCTGCTGCGCCTGGCCATCGACGCCGACCCGGAGGCCGCGCGCGCGCACCTTGCGTTGGCACGACTGCTGGCGCTTGCCCAGGACATGGGGGGAGCGGTCTTGTCCCTGCGTCGCGCCCTGGCGCTCGCCCCCGGAGACACCGACGCGCTCGTGCGATTCGGCAGCCTGTGCGAGTGGGAGACGAGGACCGCCGACGCGGCGGCACTGTACGGGCGGGCGCATCTCCTGGCGCCGGGCGATCCGGTGGTGCTGCGCCACCTCGCCGGCCTGCACCGGGCTAAGGGCGATCCGCGCAGCGCCGAGGCGTGTCTGCGCGCCGCGCTGGACGCCGACCCGGACGACGCCGAGACGCTTGCGGCGCTGGGCGAGGTTTTGCGTGCGCAGGACCGTGTCGCCGAGGCGGCCGACGCCTTTGCAGCCGCGGTCGCCTTGCGGGACGACTTGCTCGACGCGCATCTGGGGCTGGGCATGGCCCGGCACGCGTTGGGACGGCCGGACGAGGCGGTGGCGGGGCTGTGCGCCGCCACCGCCGGGCTGTCCGGCAACGCCACCGCGCTGCTGCGCATCGCCGGGCTTCTGTTCGACCAGGGGCATGAGGAGCGGGCGGCGGCGATCTACCGCGACTTCGCCGACCTCGTGGACAACCGCGGCCGCTACCCCGGCCAAGCGCCGAGGGGCGTACGTCTGCGTCCGGCCGCGCAGGTCTGCGGCGAACGCGGCTGGCCCTATCACGTCGTCGCGCCGCCCGCGTCGCTGCGGGTGGCGGGCGGCGACGGGACCCGCTTCGGCTACGATCTGCCCGAGGTGTTCCTGGCCTTCGCCGAGGACCCGGTGGTGGTCCCGCACCTGTACGCCCCGCTCGTCGGCGACGCGCTGCTGGTCGATGGCTTCAACACCAACTCGCGTGTCAGCCTGACGATGTTGCCGCATCTGGTGCGGCACAGCCCGGACGACCGTATGCTGATTGACCTGACGGAGCCGTCCGTCACCGTCGAAGAGGAGGCGGTGCTGCTCGGCGGCGGGCCGAACTGGTCGCACGGAGTGCTCGACTGGGCGTCGAAGCTGGCGGTGCTGGAGCGTTTTCCGGCGCTCTCCAAGCTGCCGGTGCTGGTCGATGCGCGGATCCCGCGATCGATCCTCGACCTCATGGAACTGCTGGGGCTGGAGCGGGGGCGGATGGTGCCGGTGCCGGGCGATGCGGTGCTGAAGGCGAAGCGGCTGTGGCTGCCGTCGCTGACGCATCCTTACCAGCACATGGCGTCGATGCACGTGGACTTCCTGCGCCGCCGGCTGGCCGGAGCGATGGCCGAGGGGCTGGCGGCGCCGCGGCGGCGAATCTTCCTGTCGCGCCGGCAGGCCGGCTACCGTCTGTTGCTGAATGAGGCCGAGGTGCTGGTCGCGTTGGCGCCGCTCGGCGTCGAACCGGTGGTGCCGGATGGGCTGAGCATGGCCGAGCAGATCACGCTGTTCGCCTCGGCCGAACTGATCGTCGGGCCGATCGGCGGCGGTTCGGCCGCCGTGGCCTTCGCGTCACCCGGGGCGGCGTACGTCGAGCTGGCGCACGCCCGCATCGCGCTGGCGCAGTACAATCTGCTGACCGGCCTGCTCGGCCAGCGCTACCGCCGGGTCGTCGGCGACACGGCGGGCAACCGCACCACAAACGTCTTCGACCACGACTTCACGGTACCGCCGGACGCGGTCGTGGCGGCGGCGCGGGCGCTGCTGGACGGGGTATGAGGCGCGGGCGCGGGGGTTACTTCAGGAACCGTCCGGCGATGGTGACCCCGGCGGCGTAGCCGGCCCAGCGGCGGCGGGGCAGGTCGAGCGGCCCGACGCGCGCACCCTGCGGGCGCCACAGGCCGCGGCCGCGCGGCTGCACCGGGATCAGACGCACCTTGCGGCCGACGATGGCCAGACGGCGGCGCCAGTGCGCCACCACCTGCGCCGAGGCGCCGACGCGCCGCGCGATCTCCTGGTCGGACAGCATGGCGCTGCCGGGATCCTGCAGGTGGTCGAGGATGGCGCGCCGCTTGTCGGCCGAGGTGTGGCGGACGTGCCGGCGCTCCAGCGCCTTGCCGAGGTCCCACAGCTTCTCCGCCGTCTCGCGGGCCAGCGAGCGCCAGCGGTCGACCTCCTCCTTCTGCTTGTCCAGCTCGCCCGTCGCCTTGTCGAGCGCGCGCTTCAGCGACGCCACCTCGCGCTCCAGGTCGCCGACCTGACGGCGCAGGCCGAACACCAGCTCGTCGGGCGGCGGGGCCTTGGCGGGCGGCGGCGGGGGCTCTTCGGGCGGGGCGCTGGGGGCGGCCGGGCGCGGCCGGGCGCCGTCGGCGAGGTCGCGGAAGTTCATCCCGGCGCGCGACAGCATGATGCGCGCGGCGCGCAACGCGGACAGAGCCTCGCCCTGGTGCTCCGACTCGGCCATGGCGAGGACTTTGGCGAGCTTGTCAGGGTCCATCCGTGACGATCCCGGCGCCGTCCTACGGGCGGCAAAGAAGAGGTGCGCGGGGAACCTACCACATCTTATGGGTTTGGACACCCAAGATATAGGGGCTCTCCGGCTGCGCCGGTCCCCGTCCGGACGGATAGTTTTCACTCGACTTGGGTATCGGGTCCGGGCAACCATGCGACACGATGATGCCCGCCTCGTCCACCGATCCGTCGCGATCCTTGCGTGCGCGCTTCTGGGGCGTGCGCGGCAGCATCGCCTCCCCCGGCCCCGACACCGTGCGCACCGGCGGCAACACCGCCTGCCTGGAGGTGCGCTGCGGCGACGCCCTGCTGGTGTTCGACGCCGGCACCGGATTGCGCGGGCTGGGCGAGGCGCTGCGCGCCGGGGGGCCGGCCGGCCTCGACCTGTTCCTGACGCACAGCCACCTCGACCACATCTGCGGCCTGCCGTTCTTCGCGCCGATCTTCGATCCGGCCAGCCGGGTGCGCGTGTGGTCCGGCCACCTGCCGCCGGGGCAGAGCATGCGCGAGGTGGTGTGCTCGATGATGAGGCCGCCGCTCTACCCGATCCCCATCGAGACGTTCCGCGCCGACCTCAGCTTCCGCGAGTTCGACCGTGGCGCGGTGATCGACCCGGCGCCCGGCATCCGCGTGCGCACGGCCGAGCTGAACCACCCCAACGGCGCCGTCGGCTACCGCGTCGAGTACGCCGGGCGCAGCCTGTGCTTCGTCACCGACACCGAGCATACGCCGGGCACGCCCGACCCCGCGGTGCTGGACCTGGTGCGCGGCGCCGACGTGATGATCTACGACAGCACCTACACCGACGCCGAGTTCCCGCGCCACGTCGGCTGGGGCCACTCGACCTGGGAGGAGTGCCTGCGCATCGCGGACGCCGCCGGTGTGGAGCGGGCGGTGATCTTCCACCACGACCCGGCGCGCACCGACGATGCGCTCGACGCCATCGAGGCGGAAGCGGCGCGTCGCCGTCCCGGCACGCTGGTGGCCCGCGAAGGGCTGGAGCTGGTGCTGGACGCCCGATAAGGCGAGTCGGCACAGCGGACTGACGCAGAAATCCCACAGGACGGGTGTATTTCGCGTACCGTGCTAAGTCCGTCCTGTAAGCGATTGTGACATTTATGGTATGAAGGCCGGTCGCAACCTCGAGGGGAACCGGAGGTCGCCGTGCCGTCTTTCCTGCGTATCGCTGCGCTGCTGGCGTTGGCCGGCGCCCTGCTGACGGGCTGCGCGAGTTCCGGGCCGATGGGCGAGGGGGGCCGCTCCATCGTGCTGATGCACCCGGCGAGCGGCGAGTCCGTCTCCACCACCTACTGGCGCGCGCCCGGCGGCTACGACCTGCAGGCGATGGCCGATCTGTCCAGCCTGTTCCGCGACCGCCGCACCGGGCTGACGGCGCCGGTCGACCCGTCGCTGATCGACACGCTGGCCGAGCTGCGCCAGCGCGTCGGCCTGCCGGAGAGCGCGCCGATCCACCTCACCTCCGGCTACCGCTCGGCGGCGACCAACGCGTCGCTGGCCCGGAGCAACCCCAACGTCGCCGAGAACAGCTACCACATCCGCGGCCAGGCGGCGGACATCCGCATCCCCGGCGTGGCGCCGGAGCGCGTCGCCGCGGCGGCGGCGGAGATGCGGCGCGGCGGCCACGCGCTGTACCCGCACACCGGCCACGTGCATATCGACACCGGCCCGTACCGCACCTGGACGCCGAAGACGCCCGACAACCGCCAGGACGGCATCCTGGAGGCCAGGGCGACGCCGCGGCCGAAGCCCGGCCCGGCGCCGGTGGAGGTGGTGGAGGCCGCCAAGCCGCCGCCGAAACCCGCCGAGATCCGCGTCCCCGACGGCCCGGTGCTGGCGGCGGCCAAGCCGTCGGGCGGCGTCAGCGAGGCCGACGCGCAGAGGCTGCGGTACATGCTCGTCAACCTCGCGGCGCAGGACGCCGAGGCGAAGACCCGGCGGACAACGGCGGTGCGGTGAGCGCGGCCTGTCCGCACGACATCCCCGCACACTTCCTTGACCGTCATCCCCGCGAAGGCGGGGATCCATAACTCCCGAAGCAAGTGCCTGTGGAACGTATGGATCCCCCGCCTTCGCGGGGATGACGATATGAGGGGGTGAGCGATTGCCCGATGAGTGGCTGTCCTCGCACGGCGGCCTATCCGGCAGCGTCTACACGAAGGCGACGTCGGCCGCCCCGACCACGCGGTCGCGGCCCTGGTCCTTGGCGCGGTACAGCGCCTCGTCGGCGCAGGACAGCATGGCGTCGAGGTCGCGCCCGTCGCCCTGGCAGGACGCCCAACCGATGCTGACGGTGAAGCGCACCGTGTCGGTCCCGGCCGGCACCGTCAGGGCGCGCACGCGGGTGCGGATCCGCTCGGCGACGCGGCGGGCGCCCTTGCCGTCGGTCTCCGGCAGCAGAATGGCGAACTCCTCGCCGCCCATGCGGCCGAGCACGTCGTTGGTGCGCAGCGTGGTGCGGCAGGCAGCGGTGAAGGCCTTCAGCGCCTCGTCGCCCACCGCGTGGCCGTGCGCGTCGTTGATCCGCTTGAAGTGGTCGATGTCGAGCGCCAGCAGGCTGAACGGGCGGGCGTAGCGGCGGCTGCGCTCCACCTCCGCCTCGGCGAGGTCGATGAAGTGGCGGCGGTTCCAGGCGCCGGTCAGCGAGTCGGTGTTCGACAGCACGCGCAGCATCGCTTCCGTCTGCTTCAGCGCGGTGACGTCGTTGATCAGCACGTAGAGCACCGGCAGCCCGTCCCAGGGCAGCGGCGACATGCTGACCTGCACGCTGGTCTGCCGGGCGTCGGCGCCGATCAGCACGCAGTCCTGCGTGCGCACCAGCGCGCCGTCGTGTAGGCAGCCGGCGAACAGGGCGCGCTGGGCCGGCAGGTCGGGGTCGGCGACGAAGTCGAGGAAATGGCGGCCGACCAGCGCCTCACGGCTCAGCCCGAGGGCCCGCGACGCCTCGACGTTGGCGTAGACGATGCCCTGCTCCTGGTGGATCAGCAGCCCGGCCGGCAACAGGTCCAGCAGGTCGCCCAGCTTCGACCGGGTGACCGAGAGTTCCCGGCTGGTGAGGACCGCGTCGGCACCATCGTCCGGATCGAAGAGGTCGAAGGCGGCCGGCGGGTCCGGCGCGAGCGGCGGGTGCATGGAAAGGGTGGAGCGAAGCAATCGTTGATTATAAAACGAAGTGTATAGCTCGCTGAGGAGTTTCGCAACGCGTCCCCCGGTCGCGGGGCATGCGCTACCATGGGCGGCACGCCCCATCAGGATCGGACCAGCATGACCACGCAGAACAACGGATTTGGCCAGCCCATCGGCTTCCCCGTCCCCGGCTGGACACCCCGGCCCCGGCCGCCGCGCACCGCCATGGAGGGCCGCTACTGCCGCGTCGAGCCGCTCGACCCCGCCCGCCACGCCGACGACCTGTTCGCCGCCAACGCCGAGGACGTGGGCGGGCGCAACTGGACCTACCTGTCGGTCGAGCCGCCGGCGACGCGCGAGGCCTACCGCGCCTGGGCCGAGACCATGGCGGCCGGCGAGGATCCGATGATGCACGCCATCGTCGCCGCGGACACCGGCCGCGCCGTGGGGGTGGCCGCCTTCATGCGCATCGACCCGGCGAACGGGGTGGTCGAGGTGGGGCACATCAACTACAGCCCGCGCCTGCAGCGCACCCGTGCCGCCACCGAGGCCATGGCGCTGATGATGCGCCGCGCCTTCGACGAGTTGGGCTACCGCCGCTACGAGTGGAAGTGCGATTCGCTGAACGAGCCGTCGCGCGCCGCGGCGGAGCGGCTGGGCTTCCGCTACGAGGGGCTGTTCCGCCAGGCCCTGGTTTACAAGGGGCGCAACCGCGACACGGCGTGGTTCTCGATCCTGGACCGGGAGTGGCCGGCGCTGCGCGCCGCGTTCGACCGCTGGCTCGACCCGGCGAACTTCGACGAGGCCGGTCGGCAGAAGGAGCGACTGGCGGAGCTAATTCGTTCCGGAGTGTGAATGATCCCTCCCCTGCCTCAGGCGGGGGAGGGACTCTCACCGCATAATATTTCGTTTCCGAAACGTCTTCTCAGACCGCCAGCTCGACCAGCACCGGCACGTGGTCGGACGGCTTCGGCTCCCAGCCGCGCGCGTCCTTCAGCACGCGGTGGCTTTTCAGATGGGATTCCAACGGCTTGGTCACCCAGATATGGTCCAGGCGACGACCGCGGTTCGACGCCGCCCAGTCCCGCGCGCGGTAGCTCCACCACGTGTAGAGCTTTTCCGTTTCGGGAACGAAATGACGCACGGCATCCACCCAGCCGATGGAGTTCCGCATGGCCGTCAGCTTCTCCACCTCGACCGGCGTGTGCGAGACGACGTCCAGCAACTCCTTGTGACTCCACACATCGTGCTCCAGGGGCGCGATGTTGAAGTCGCCGACCACCACCATCGGCGTGCCGGCGCTGCGCTTCGCCGCCCACCACTCTGTCATTTCGTCAACGAAACGAAGTTTGTGGGCAAACTTGTCATTTTGTTCCGGATCCGGAATGTCTCCGCCGGAGGGGATGTAGACGCTGTGGATCTCGATGCCGTTCGGCAGAGTCGCCAGCACGTGCCGGCAATCCTCCTTCTTGCACCAGTGCTGGATGTCGCGCGTCTCCAGCGGCAGCTTCGAGAGGATGGCGACGCCGTTGTAGCTCTTCATCCCGTGCACGTGGTTGTGCACGAAGCCGCGCTCCTCCAGGGGCTTGTGCGGGAACTCCTGGTCCACGCACTTGGTCTCCTGCAGGCAGATGACGTCGGGGTTGGCCTCGTCGATCAGGCGCAGCAGCAGCTCCATCCGCAGCCGGACGGAGTTGATGTTCCAGGTCGCGATGCGCATGGCTGGCTCAGCCGATGGTGATGGTGAGGGTGCCGACGCCCTCGACGGCGCCTTCCAGCCGGTCGCCCGACACCACCGGGCCGACGCCCTCGGGCGTGCCGGTGTAGATCAGGTCGCCGGGCTTCAGCTCGACGAGGCCGGAGAGGTACGAGATCGTCTCGGCGACCGACCAGATCAGGTCGTTGAGGTCGCCCTTCTGGCGCAGCTCGCCGTTGACGCTCAGCGTCACCGCGCCCTTGTCGGGGTGCCCGATGTCGGCGGCGCGGCGCATGGTGCCGCACGGCGCCGAGGCGTCGAAGCCCTTGCCCATGTCCCAGGGCTTGCCTTCCTTCTTGGCGGCGTTCTGCAGGTCGCGGCGCGTCAGGTCGAGGCCGACGGCGTAGCCGTAGACGTGCTCCAGCGCGCTCTCCACCGGGATGTTCGAGCCTTCCTTGCCGATGGCGACGACCAGCTCGATCTCGTGGTGCAGGTTCTTCGTCTGCGGCGGGTAGGGCACGGTGGCGCCGTCGGCGACCACGGCGTCGGCCGGCTTGGCGAAGAAGAACGGCGGTTCACGGTCGGGGTCGGCGCCCATCTCGCGGGCGTGGGCGGCGTAGTTGCGGCCGACGCAGTAGACGCGGCGCACCGGGAACGGGTCGCCGCCGGCGACGGCGACCGTCGGCTGGGGCCACAGGGGAACGGCGTAGGCCATGGCGGCTCTCCTCCTCGCAGGACTTCGGCCCCAAGAGGTACCGGGCCGGTCGCCGCTTGCCAAGACCGTAAAGACCCTAAAGCAAACCCCTGGAAACGAGGACGCCCGGCCTGGGGGAGACCGGGCGTCGGAAGCTCCGTGGGGGAGCCCTGGCGCGGCAGGGGAAACCGCGGGTCGGGCGACCGCTCCCGGGGGAGGAAACGGCCACTTCTTGAGCAATCAGGTTGGGTGAGCGGCGACCGCCGACCAATGCGCATCACGAATATGGGCTATGCAATGCAGGTGGTACGCACTGTTCTTGCTGACAAATGAAGCCGTTGCCTGCATTTTACCGGCTGACATGAGTCCTGTAGAAAATAAGTGGTCCTTCCCTTGAGTGATACCGAAGGCAACGCGCCCGCCGAGCGGCGCACCCGCGCCCGTCCGGGCCGCAACGGAAAGCTGGGCCTCGGCCCGCTGCCGGAGCTGGTCGGCTACAACCTGCGCAAGGCGCAGGTCGCCGTGTTCCAGAGCTTCCAGAACGCCGTCGCCCCGCACGACATCACGCCCGGCCAGTTCGGCGTGCTGATCATGATCCACGAGAACGAGGGCCTCAGCCAGTCGGATCTCGGCGCCGCGGTGGGCATCGACCGCTCCACCATGGTGGCGGTGATCGACCGGCTCGAGTCGCGCGGCCTCGTGGTCCGCGCGCCGTCGCCGAACGACCGCCGCTCCTACGCGCTGAAGCTGTCGGACGAGGGCGAGAAGCTGCTCGGCGATCTGGTGCCGCGCATCAAGGCGCACGACCAGGCGATGATGAAGGATCTCTCCCCGGCGGAGCAGACCCAGCTCATCGACCTGCTGCGCAAGGTCGCGCGCGCCGGTTAAGGATCTACCGCCGCCGGGTCCGCCCGGCGGCGGCTTCCCCGAAGGCCGCGAACAGCGCGGCCGAGAACGGGTCTTCCCAGAAGCGCCACTCCGGGTGCCACTGCACCGCGGCGGCGAAGGCCGGCGCGGATTCGACGCGCACCGCCTCGACCAGCCCGTCGGGCGCCGTCGCCTCCACCGCCAGACCGGGCGCCAAGCGGTCGATTCCCTGGCCGTGCACCGAATTCACCGTGATCTCCGCGCGGCCGGCGAGGCGCTCCAGCAGGCCGCCGGGCGTCAGCCGCACCGGATGGGCCGGGCCGTACTGCACCTCCACCGGGGCCGCGGTGTCCTCGCGGTGGTCGGACAGGCCGGGCACCTCGTGCACCCGCTGGTGCAGCGTGCCGCCCAACGCCACGTTCAGCTCCTGGCAGCCGCGGCAGATGCCGAGCAGCGGCACGCCCTTCTCCAGCGCCAGCCGGATCAGCGGCAGCGTGGTGGCGTCGCGCGCCGGATCGTGCAGCGTGCCATCGGCGCTGGGCGGGCCGCCGTAGAGGTGCGGCGCCACGTTCGACGCGCTGCCGGTGATCAGCAGCCCGTCCAGCCGGTCCAGCAGGTCGGCGAGGTCCAGCGAACCGCCGAGCGCCGGAATCAGCAGCGGCAGCGCGCCGGCGCCGTCGGACACCGCGCGGATGTACTTGTCGCCCGTCACGTGGAACGGGTGGTCGCCCATCATGCGGGCGCAGGCGGGGATGCCGACCAGCGGCCTCATTTGAAGATGTCGCGCCGGCGCGCCGGTTCCCGGAAGTAGAAGAAGTCCGAGGCGAACTGCACGCCGGCCTTGGGGTTGAGCAGCGCCACCTCGGTGGTCAGGCCCTGGGGGTCGACCACGCGCCACTTGCGCAGCTGGAACGGCCGGTCCTCGAACACCAGGGTCAGCGTGCCCTTGCCGGGGTCCTTGGTCTCCAGCAGCGTGATCTCCACCGCGCCCTGGCCGCGGAACACGTTGGTCACCGTGACGTCGCCGGACAGCCGGATGTCCGGACGCAGGATGAAGGCGGCCAGCGTGGAGCCGATGGGCGTGCTCGACTGCTGCTCCATCTCGCCGTCCCAGTAGGTAAGGATGGTGCCGTCGGCGACCACGAAATCCTTCACCGGCGGGTCGTACTCCAGCCGCATGCGCCCCGGCCGCGACAGCGAGAAGGTGCCGCCGAGCTGCCGGCCGTCCGGACCGACCTGGATGAACTTCGACTGCAGCGTCTTGATGCCGTTCAGGTACTGCTCGGCCTCGGAGACGACGGCGCGGTCCTCGGCCGTCAGCGGATGCCCCTTGGACGCGGCGGCGGCCGGCGCGGCCAGCGCGGCGAGGAGGAGCAGGGGGGCGAGGATTCGGCGAAGCACGATCGTCATGTCTCCATAGCTGCCCGACATTCGTGGCGGAAACGCGGCGAATCGGCAAGGGGGTCCGGGTTCCGGCCAAAGGGCCTATTCACCGGCACCACGGCTATGCCATTTGACAGGTGGGTCGTGATGGGCGACTATGCAAACAGTCTGCACGCGGAACATATCATCGTATTGCGCTGCAAGGTCAGCCGGAGTGGGCCAAGACATGAAGGACAGCAGCGCGCGCCTGCAATGGTGCGAGAGTTTCTGTACCGGAATTACCGCAGTGGACGAACAGCACCAGACGGTCCTTCTTCTCTACAACGACGTGCTGCGGGCGCTGGAGCGGCGGGCGTCGCCCTACATGGTGGCGGAAACCATTGATTCGCTGGTTTATTTCCTGCGCCGCCACTTCGCCTGGGAGGAGCGGCTGATGGCCGACTCCGGCTTCGAGCGGCTGGCCGAGCACGCCGCCGGCCACGCGCGCTTCGATACGGTGGCGCGGGCGTTCTACAGCTACCTCGGCCTCGGCGACGGCGGCGAGAGCTTCGCCCGTTTCGCGCGCACCTGGATCCTCGAGCACTTCACGGCGGACCGGGAGATCGCGGCGGCGGAGTAGGGGGCCCGTTCCCTACTCGTCGATGTTCCGCGCCAGCACCTCGCGCTTGCCGGCGTGGTTGGGCTTGGAGACGACGCCCTCCTGCTCCATGCGCTCGATCAGGCGGGCGGCCGAGTTGTAGCCGATGCGCAGCTGGCGCTGGATGAAGCTGGTGGAGGCCTTGCGCTCGCGGCAGACGATGGCGACCGCCTTGTCGTACATCTCGTCGCCGGTCGAGCTGGCGCCGCTGGAGCCGCCGTCCTCCTCGAAAACGCCGTCCTCGTCCTCCTCGGTGATGGCGTCCACGTAGTTGGGCTCGCCCTGCGCCTTGAGGAACTTGACGATCTGCTCGACCTCGTTGTCCGAGACGAAGGGGCCGTGCACGCGGGTGATGCGGCCGCCGCCGGCCATGTACAGCATGTCGCCCTGGCCCAGCAGCTGTTCCGCACCCTGCTCGCCCAGGATGGTGCGGCTGTCGATCTTCGAGGTGACGGCGAAGCTGATGCGGGTCGGGAAGTTGGCCTTGATGGTGCCGGTGATGACGTCCACCGACGGGCGCTGCGTCGCCATGATCAGGTGGATGCCGGCGGCGCGGGCCATCTGGGCGAGGCGCTGGATCGCCGCCTCGATGTCCTTGCCGGCCACCAGCATCAGGTCGGCCATCTCATCGACGATCACGACGATGTAGGGCAGCTCCTTGAGGTCGAGCGGCTGCTCCTCGAACAGCGGCTTGCCGGTGTCGGGGTCGAAGCCGGTCTGCACGCGCCGGGTCAGCGACTCGCCGTTGGTGCGGGCCTCGCGCAGGCGGGCGTTGTAGCCCTCGATGTTGCGCACGCCCAGCTTGGACATGTTGCGGTAGCGGTCCTCCATCTCCCGCACCGTCCACTTCAGCGCCACCACCGCCTTCTTCGGGTCGGTGACGACGGGGGTCAGCAGGTGCGGGATGCCCTCGTAGACCGACAGCTCCAGCATCTTCGGGTCGATCATGATGAAGCGGCAGCGGTCGGGGGGCAGGCGGTAGAGCAGCGACAGGATCATCGTGTTGATCGCCACCGACTTGCCGGAGCCGGTGGTGCCGGCCACCAGCAGGTGCGGGAAGCGGGCGAGGTCGGCGACCACCGGCTGGCCGCCGATGTCCTTGCCCAGCGCCAGCACCAGCTTGCCCTGGTTGCGGTCGAAGTGCTCGGCCGCCAGGATCTCGCGCAGCAGCACCGTCTCGCGCTTGGCGTTCGGCATCTCGATGCCGATGACGTTGCGGCCGGGCACCACCGCGACGCGCACCGACACCGCGCTCATCGAGCGGGCGATGTCGTCGGCCAGCCCGATGACGCGCGACGACTTGGTGCCGGGCGCCGGCTCCAGCTCGTACAGCGTGACCACCGGGCCGGGGTGGACCTTCTGCACCTCGCCGCGCACGCCGAAGTCGGACAGCACGCGCTCCAGCTCCTCGGCGTTGCGGCGCAGGCTGGTCTCGTCCAGCTGCTCGGCCCGCATGGCGGGGGTGGGCAGCTGCAGCAGGTCGAGCGGCGGCAGCTCGTAGCCGTCGCCCTCGCCGGCCTCCAGGTGCAGCGCCGGCTGGCGCGGGTCCGGCTTGCGGGCGGGCTCCGCCTTGGGCTTGGGCGGGGCGACCACCGGGACGGCGCGCGGCGGCGGCTCGGCGGGCCGCACATCCGCGAGGTCGCGGCGCGGGGCGCGGAGCGCGTTGGGATCCTCGGACGGTGCGTCGAAGGCCGGCGCGTCGAAGGTTGGGGCAGCGGGGGCGGCGCGCTCGCCGGGGCCCAGGGTGGGCTCGCGGCGCAGCATGTCGCCGGCGGCGGTGCGGGCGGCGCGGGCGGCCTCGGCGCCGCGCTTGCCCAGCTCGCCCGCGCCGGTGCGGGCCAGCGTGCCGGCCCTGCCGGCGAGGCCGCCCATGGTGCGGAAGCCGCCGAGCCACTCGCGCAGCGAGAAGCCGAAGGCGAAGAACAGCGTGACGCCGGCCGCCGCCGCCGCGGTGGTGCCGATCATCTCGCGAGCGCCGCCCAGGGCGCGCGCCGTGGCCTGCATCAGCATGGCGCCGGCGAGGCCGCCGGGCTGGCCGTGCACGCCGACCTGGATGTCGAAGTAGCCCTCGAACGCCACGGCGGCCAGCAGCACGCCCCACAGCGCCAGCATCAGGCGGAACAGCGGGTGGCGGATGCTCTTCTGGTTGCCCAGCCGCCAGCCCCAGGCCAGCGGCACGATGGCCAGCACCCACGCCGCCCAGCCCAGCGTCTGGCGCAGGATGTCGGCCACCCAGGCGCCGGGCACGCCCAGCAGGTTGTGCGCCTTGGCGACCGTGGCGGTGTTCCAGGACGGGTCGGCGGCGTTGTAGCTGCCCAGCACGACGAACAGCAGGAGGCCCAGGCAGCCCAGCGCGAAGCCGGCCAGCTCCTTGGCGCGGGCGGCGACGAAGGCGCGCGCCTTCGGCGACAGCAGCGGCGGCCGTTCCGACCGGCCGGCGGGCTTGGCGGTGCGGCTGCTGGGCATCGGCTTGGCCGCGGAGGACTTGGCCATGGGGTGCTTACCCGAGGATGCGGGGGAAGGCCGAACAGGCGCGGGCGATCGTCTCGGTGTCGTGCACCAGGGCCACGCGGATGTAGGGGGCGCCGGCGTTGGGCTCGCCGGGCAGCGACCGGGTCAGGTAGGCGCCGGGCAGCACGCGGATGCCGCCCTCGGCCCACAGCCTGCGCGTCGCCTCCTCGCCGTCGCCGACGTCGAGCCACAGGAAGAAGCCGCCGGCCGGCCGGTAATAGCCGTAGCGGCCCTGCAACGCCTCCTCCGCCGCGGCGAACTTGGCGCGGTAGGCGGCGCGGTTCTCCAGCACGTGCGCCTCGTCGCGCCACAGCGCCGCGGAGGCGGCGAGCAGCGGCAGCGGCGTGCCGGCGTTGGAATAGCTGCGCAGGCGGCTGAACCTGGCGATCAGCGTCGGGTCGCCGGCCACGAAGCCGGAGCGCAGCCCGGCGGCGTTGGAGCGCTTGGACAGGGAGTGGAAGACCAGCAGGTTGGCCCACGGCTGGCCGCCGTGGTCGAGGCCGGCCGCGACCTCCAGCACGCCGGTCGGCGGCGTGTCCAGGTAGATCTCGGCGTAGCACTCGTCCACCGCCAGGACGAAGTCGTACTGGCGGGCGAGGGCGATGGCGCGCGTCAGGTAGGCGGCGTCGGCGGCGGCGCCCTGCGGGTTGGCCGGCGTGCACAGGTAGAACAGCGCGGTGCGGGCCAGCAACTCGGGATCAAGCGCGTCGAGGTCGGGCAGGAAACCGGTCTCGCGCGTGGCGGGCAGGAACACCGGCTCGCCGCCGGCCAGCAGCCCGGCGCCCTCGTACACGGCGTAGAACGGATTGGGCATCAGCACGGCGGGAACCTGGCCGTTCTTGCGCTCCGGCACGGCGAGCAGCGCGGTCTGGAACAGCGCCTCGCGGGTGCCGGCGGCGGGCAGGACCGAGGTCTCCGGGTCGAACAGGCCGGCGGGCAGGGCGTAGCGGCGGTTCAGCCAGTCGGCGGCGGCGGCGCGCCAGTCGGGGGTACCGGCAACCGGCGGGTACTTGCCCCAGAGATGCGCGTTGGCGCGCAGCACCTCGTCGATCAGGGCGGGGGGCTGGTGCTGGGGTTCGCCGATGGACATGACCGTCGGCTCGACGTTGGCGCGCGGCGTGATGCCGGACAGCAGGGTCGCCAGCCGGGTGAACGGGTAGTCGGTCAGCCGGTCCAGACGGTCGTTGGCAGAGGCCGTGGTCATGGGAATCCGCGCGAAAGGGGGAATCGGGCGCGGAGTTTACCGGCGGCACAAAGGCGGTACAAGGGCGGCGGGGTGGACAACGGTGGGGCTTGATGAACCCTCTCCCGGGGCGGGAGAGGGGAAAGAACAAAAAGCCCCGCGAGCCCGGAGGGGGCCGCGGGTGCTCAGGCAGGGGTGCCGGGCCGAAGCGGGCCCCCGGAACCTCGTCAGCAACGACGGGACACGGGCCCGGGGCGCTTCGGGATCCACCAACCCTTACAGGGCCTCGGCGTTGGTCTCGCCGGTGCGGATGCGGACGGCCTGGGCGATCTCCAGCACGAAGATCTTGCCGTCGCCGATGCGGCCGGTGTTGGCCGCCTTCTGGATCGACTCGACGACCTGCTCGGCCTGGTCGTCGGAGACGGCCACCTCGATCTTCACCTTCGGCAGGAAGCTCACCGAATACTCGGCGCCGCGGTAGATCTCGGTCTGGCCCTTCTGCCGGCCGAAGCCCTTGACCTCGCTGACGGTGAGCCCCTGGATGCCGAGCGACGTCAGCGCCTCGCGCACTTCGTCGAGCTTGAACGGCTTGATGATGGCCATGACGAGTTTCATGTGGCTCCCCTTGAACAGAATGGTCCGGCCCGGTCCCGCCCGGCTGGATCCGGCCCGCGCCGAATTCAGCCCGAGCGTGTTCGCCCCGGCCGCAAAAAGCAACGTCTACAAGAATCGTGCCGGAGGTCATGCGCCGGGGAATCCACCTTCCGCACGCGTCAAGCCTGCCACATTCCAAGGCGTCTGCCCATATTCTGTGCAGCGGCGGCGCATCGTCGCTACCCCCTCTGGACAAGCCGGCGCCCAGCGCCGATTGTTGCGTCCGGACAGTCTCAAGCCAGGGAAGGACGGCACCGGTCATGACCGACTCGGCGCGCGGCACGGAAACGGAGATCAGCACGGAAGTCGTGGTGCTGGGCGGCGGGCTCGCCGGCCTGACCATGGCGGCGGCGCTCGCCACGGCGAAGGTGCCGGTGGTCTGCATCGACCAGGACAGCCCGGAGAACCACGGCCGCGCCGACTTCGACATCCGCACCACCGCCATCGCCTACGCCTCCATGAAGGTGCTGGAGGGGGCGGGCGTGTGGCGCCACATGGCCGAACAGGCCGGGCCGATCCTCGACATCCGCGTCGCCGACCAGTTCTCGCCGCTGTTCGTGCACTACGACCACCGGGAGCTGACGCTGGACGGCGAGAACCGGCCATTCGGCTGGATCCTCGACAACAAGGACATCCGCCGCGCCCTGTTCACCCGCGCGAAGGAACTGCCGGACCTCGTCCACCTCGCCCCGGCGCGGGCGGTGGCGGTGGAGCGGGACCGCGCCGGGGCGCGGGTCCGGCTGGCCGACGGGCGGGTGGTCAAGGCGCGCCTCGTGATCGGCGCCGACGGGCGCAAGTCGCTGGCACGCGAGAGCGCGGGGATCAAGGTGCGGCGCTGGGCCTACGACCAGAGCGCCATCATCTGCACCATCCGCCATTCCGAGCCGCACGGCGGCGTGGCGGTGGAGCATTTCCTGCCCAACGGCCCGTTCGCCGTGCTGCCGATGACCGACGACCGCTCTTCCATCGTGTGGAGCGAGAAGACCGAGCTGGTGCCGATGTACCTCGGCCTGTCGGACGCGGAGTTCGTCGAGGAGCTGCGCCGCCGCTCCGGCGATTATCTCGGCGAGATCGAGCTGCTGACCCGGCGCGAGGCGTGGCCGCTGTCGGTGCTGCTGGCCGAGGCGTTCGTGGCGCAGCGGCTGGCGCTGGTCGGCGAGTCGGCGCACGCCATCCACCCGATCGCCGGGCAGGGGCTGAACCTGGGGCTGCGCGACGTGGCGGCGCTGGCCGAGGTGATCGTCGACGCGCACCGGCTGGGGCTGGACGTCGGCGGCGAGAACGTGCTGGCGCGCTACCAGCGCTGGCGGCGCTTCGACACGGTGCTGCTGGCGGCGGTGTGCGACGGGCTGGTGCACCTGTTCTCCAACAACATCGGGCCGGTGAAACTGGCGCGCGACGTCGGCATGGCGGTGGTCAACCGGCTGCCGCCGGTGAAGCGTTTTTTGATGCGGCACGCCATGGGAATTGTGGGCGACCTGCCTAGGATGATTCGGGGGGTGCCGCTCTAACGGAAGTTCAGGGTCGCGGGATTCGCCTTGTTTTCGCCATCGGTGAGGCCCACGTTGGTCGGGTCATTCTGCTTCGGACGTTCGGCCTGTTACGCCCATTGGGCACTGCGACCGCTGCGATTCCTGGAATACAGATGATGCGCCCCGCCGGTGGTGGGGTGCTACCCCGCATCATTGGAGGACAGCGATGCCCACTGGCACCGTGAAGTGGTTCAACGGCACGAAGGGCTATGGTTTCATCCAGCCCGACAACGGCGGCCCGGACGTTTTCGTCCACATCTCCGCCGTCGAGCGCGCCGGCATGCGCGGCCTCAACGAGGGTCAGAAGGTCTCCTACGAGGAACAGCGCGATCCGAAGCGCGGCAAGACCTCGGCCGAGAACCTCAAGGCCGTCTGACCGGCCTGAGCGTTCCCATGGTAAAGGGGGGCACCGGGCGTCCGGTGCCCCTTTTTCGTTTGCCTGCGTACTGGAGAAGGTCCCATGGCGTTCAAGCCCAACTACAACCAGCAGCGCGCCGAGCGCAACCGCGCCAAAGAGGCGAAGAAGCAGGAAAAGCTCCAGCGCCGCGAGGAAGAGGCCGCCAAGCGCAAGGCCGAACAGGACGGCACCGAACAGGACGGCACCGCGCCTGTTGCCGATGCCGAGTCCGAAAACACCTGAGTTCCCGAGGTTCCCATGGCCAAGAAGAAACCCCAGAAGCCGGACACCGGCTTCGTGCTGTTCGACATCCTCTACGAGGACGGCGCGCGCACCTCCAACCGCAAGGTTCCGGCCGAGCTGGCGAACGGCTACGAAGGCGAAGGCCCGATCCGCGGCTTCATCGAGGAGCAGGACCGCAAGATCGCCGAGATGTCCGGCAACCCGCGCGGGCCGATCAAGTCGATCTCGCGGTCGGCGTGAGTGCCGTTAAAGCCCTCCCCCGCCTCCGGCGGGGGAGGGCTTGATTAGCTAAGCCCATACTCCCGCAACGCCTCGTACACCGCGCCACCTTTGCCCAGGTGGCTGCGGTACAGCGTGAAATGGTCGATGCGCATCGGCCCGGCGCGGAACAGGCCGCGGTCCTCCAGGAAGCGGCCGAGCCGGTCCTTTGGCGCGTCCTTCAGCCGCGCCAGCGTCACGTGCGGGGAGAACTTGCGCTCCTCCGGCGGCAACCCGCAGCGCACCAGCGCGGACTCCACCTTGCTCTGCAGGTGGGACAGCGCCTCGCTGCGCTCCACCCCGGCCCACAGGACGCGGGCGTTGCGGGCGGAGCCGTACATCCCCACCCCGTCGAGCACCAGGTCGAAGCCCGGCGCCGCGATCTCCGACAGGGCGGCGTCGATGTCGTGCGCCGTGTCGTCCGGCACCTCGCCGATGAAGCGCAGGGTGAGGTGGAGGTTCCCGGCCTCGGTCCAGCGCGCGCCGGGAACGCCGCCGGCGAGGCCGGCCAGGCGTTCGCGGACGTCGGCGGGAAAGTCCAGGGCTACGAAGAGTCGGATCATTCAGGCCACGGGATGAAGGGAGCGACCCCCCTTATCTAGGCCGCTTTCTCGTCCAGCGCATACCCCGCCGAGCGGACCGTGCGGATGATGTCCACCTCGGTCTCCTCGTTCAGCGCCTTGCGCAGGCGGCGGATGTGCACGTCCACGGTGCGCGGCTCGACGTAGACGTCGTGGCCCCAGACCATGTCCAGCAGCTGCTCGCGCGAGAAGACGCGGCCGGGGTGCTGCAGGAAGTGGCGCAGCAGGCGGAACTCGGTCGGGCCCAGGTGCACGTCGCGGCCCTGGCGGCGCACCCGGTGCGAGGCGAGGTCCATCTCCACGTCGCCGAAGCGCAGCGTCTCGTCGTTCAGCGCCGGAGCGGCGCGGCGCAGCACGGCGCGCATGCGGGCCACCAGCTCGGTCGGCGAAAACGGCTTGGTCAGGTAGTCGTCGGCGCCGGAGTTCAGGCCGCGCACGCGGTCGCCCTCCTCGCCGCGGGCGGTCAGCATGATGATGGGAATGTCGCGGGTCTTCGGGTTGCGGCGCAGCTGGCGGCAGACCTCCAGGCCCGACATCAGCGGCAGCATCCAGTCCAGCAGCACGATGTGCGGCGTCTGCTCGCCGGCCAGCAGCAGGGCCTCCTCGCCGTCGCCGGCGGCGACCACGCGGAAACCCTCCTTCTCCAGGTTGTACTTCAGCAGGGTGACGATGTCGGCTTCGTCCTCGACGACCAGGACGAGCGGCTTCAGCGCCGAATTCATGGATTCCCCATCTCCTGCGGTGTCTCCCCGGCGGCCACGACGGTGACGCACGAGGTGTCGTTCTTCGGGCGCTCACCCGCCAGCGGCTCGCCCACCACCAGGAAGTGGATGGTCTCCGCCACGTTGGTCGCGTGGTCGCCGATGCGCTCCAGATTCTTTGCCATGAACAGAAGGTGCGTGCACGGGGTGATGTTGCGCGGGTCCTCCATCATGTCGGTGAGGACCTCGCGGAACAGGCTGGTGTAGAGGTCGTCCAGCTCCTGGTCGCGCTCCCAGGCGGATATCGCCTTGCTGACGTCGCGCTCGGTGTAGCTGTCCAGCACGTCCTTCAGGATGCTCCCGACCAGCTGGCCCATGCGCGGGATGCCGACCACCGGGCGCACCGCCGGCACCTGCGCCAGCGCCAGCGAGCGCTTGGCGACGTTGGCGGCGTAGTCGCCGATGCGCTCCAGATCCGAGGATATTTTCAGAGCCGAAACGATCTCGCGCAGGTCCTGCGCCATGGGCTGGCGCAGCGCCAGCAGGCGGAAGGCCTCGGCGTCGATGGCGCGCTCGTACTCGTCGAGGCGCTGGTCGGCCTGGACCACCTGCGCGGCGAGCGCGACGTCGCGCCGGGCGACCGCCTTGACGGCGGCGGCGACCTGCGCCTCGGCCACGCCGCCCATCTGGGTGACAAGGTTGGAGATTCGCTGAAGCTCCTGTTCGAAGGAGCGGACGATGTGCTCACCGGACATGGGCCCTGCTTTCACGCCTCGATGCGGTCGGCGGGACGTTAGCGGGCGACGGAGACCGGAGTATTGCGGTTTGATGACTGTTTTGTGACGGTGGACATGGAGTTGTCATGCTGTTGCCCTCCCCCGCCTCCGGTGGGGGAGGGGTCAGGCCGCATCTCCGGCCCGGCGCTTGGCGGCCGGCTGTGCCGCGCCAACGCCAAGGGGCGCCGCGACCGGCAGGTAGACGGTGAAGGTGCTGCCCGTGCCGACCTCGCTGTCGATGGTCAGGCGGCCGCGGTGGCGGTTGACGATGTGCTTGACGATCGCCAGCCCCAGCCCGGTGCCGCCCATGGCGCGCGAGCGGGCGGCGTCGACACGGTAGAAGCGCTCGGTCAGGCGGGGCAGGTGCTGGCGCGGGATGCCCTCGCCGCGGTCGATCACCGCCACCGCCAGCGAGCGGCCGGGCGGCGCCCGGCGGGCCGGCGCCGCCGGGACCGGGCCGGCCGCCGCGGTGTCGGACAGCGCGACGGTGACGGAGATCTCGCTGTCGGGGCGGGTGTACTTGACGGCGTTGCTGATCAGGTTGCTGAACACCTGGGTCAGCTGGTCCTCGTCGCCGATTGCCGCGGGCAGGCCGTCCGGCGCCTCCAGCCGCAGCGCGATGCGGCGCGCGGCGGCTTTCAGCTCCAGCGAATCGAGGACGCCCCGGATGCAGGCCGGCACGTCCACCCGGCCGGCCGGCGGCATGTGCTCGTCCAGCTCGATGCGCGAGAGCGAAAGCAGATCGTTGACCAGCCGGCTCATCCGGCTCGCCTGGTCGTGCATGATGCCGAGGAAGCGCTCGTGCGCTTCCAGGTCGTCGCGCGCCGGCCCGCGCAACGTCTCGATGAAGCCCAGCAGCGAGGACAGCGGCGTGCGCAGCTCGTGGCTGGCGTTGGCGATGAAGTCCGCCCGCATCTGCTCGGACCGGCGGATCGTCGTGATGTCGTGCAGCGTCAGGATCGCCATGCGCGGCGAGCCGGGGGCGCGGCGCTGGAAGGGGGTGACGCGCACCTCGAAGGTGCGCTCCACCGGCACCGGCTGCGCGAACTCGACGATGCGCGACGAGCCGCCGGCCAGTACGGCGTCCACCGCCTCCAGGACGGTGGGGTTGCGCACGCTGGCGGCGAGGTCGCGGCCGGCCACCTTGTCGCCGAACAGCGCGCGGGCGGCGGCGTTGGCGCGCGCCACCTGACGCTCGGCGTCGATCAGCACCAGCGGGTCGTGCAGCGCCTCCAGGATCGCCTCGTCGGCCTCCAGCTGGGCCTGCGCCTCGGCCGCGTCGTCGCTCAGCGTGCGGCGCAGGCGGGCGATCGCGCCGGCCAGCTCGTGCGCGGCGGGGGAGGCGCGCTCCTCCTCGTCCTCCGTGCCCTGGGCGACGCTGTCGGCGAGGACCGCGAGGTCGCGGCGGTGCTGGCGCAGCAGCAGCCCGACGCCGGCCGCGGCGGCCAGCAGGGCGACGAGCCCGAGCGGAAGCAGCGGCTGGCCGGACAGCGCCGCGGCCACCAGCCAGACAGCGGCCGGCAGCAGCGCCAGCGTGGCGGCGAGGCGGGAGCGGAGCGGCAGCGGCGGGGTCATGACGTACCTCTACACCATCCCGCGGGCGGCGGGGCGGGCGTCATGAAAGATTCATGGTGTGTGAGGCTGTGATTTTAGGCAGGCACGCCTTTGTCCGTCATCCCCGCGAAGGCGGGGATCCATAATTGCCACAGCGTAACGCATTGCAAATTATGGATTCCCGCCTTCGCGGGAATGACGGCCGAATAACCTCACAAACTCCGGGAGGAGACCGCTAGTCGAACTTCTCGTCCGGGTAGACGCCCCAGACGTCGCCGCGCTTCAGCCAGCCCTTGTAGCCCTTGAGGTCGACCTGGCACCACTCGCCCTTGCACTTGGACAGCCAGCCCATAACGCCGGGCTGGGCGCGGGCCACGGTGGCGGCGTCGGTGGAGGGCTCCCTGCGGATGGAGCGCTGCTCGCCCTTGACGATCACGCCGCGCTTGCCCGAGAGCATGCTCTGGTGCACCCAGCCCTCGCTGCCCTCCCAGTCGCGGATGCGGCGCCAGGTGTCGAACTCGGCGGTGATCTCCACCGGCATTTCCTTGCGGGTGAACACCCATTCCACCGGATAGCGCACGCCGGGGCCGGTGCGCAGGTTCACCTCGCCGGAGCGCAGCGTGACGAAGCGCGGCACCGGCAGGCCGGTGACCTGCGTCGGGTTCTTCTCCCGCGCCAGGGCCGGCACGGGCAGACCGCCGGCCAGCATGGCCAGCAGCAGCGCGGCGGTGGGCAGCAGACGTCCGGACGGCATCGGGTGGGCCTCGGCAAGGGCGGGAAAAAAGGGTCGCTGGTGTTTCGGGGGCCACTATAGTTAGGGGTAACTCGTCGGAGCAAGGCCACCGCGGGCCGGCCGTGCGTTCGTCACAGCTGCGTTCGTCACAGCCCGCTGCGACGGCGGCGTGGCTGGACAGCGCGGCGCGGGGCCTGCTATGCCAGACATAAGAATCAGGGGGAGCGTCCGTTCGATGCCCGAACACAAGAAGCCGCTGGTCGTCGTCACGCGCAAGCTGCCGGACGTCATCGAGACCCGGATGATGGAGCTGTTCGATACCCGGTTGAGCCCCGACGACGACCCGATGACGCAGCAGCAGCTCATCGACGCCGTCAAGGTGGCCGACGTGCTGGTGCCGACGGTGACCGACCGCATCGACCGCGCCGTCATCGAGGCGGCGGGGCCGCAACTGCGGCTGATCGCCTCCTTCGGCACCGGCGTCGATCACATCGACAACAAGGCGGCGCGCGAGCGCGGCATCGTCGTCACCAACACGCCGGGGGTCCTCACCGAGGACACCGCCGACATGACCATGGCGCTGATCCTCGCCGTGGCGCGGCGCCTCGCCGAGGGCGAGCGGCTGGTGCGCTCCGGCCAGTGGAAGGGCTGGGGGCCGACGACCATGCTCGGCCACCGGATCTGGGGCAAGCGGCTGGGCATCCTCGGCATGGGCCGCATCGGCCAGGCGGTGGCGCGGCGCGCGCGCGCCTTCGGCATGTCGATCCACTACCACAACCGCCGCCGCCTGCACCCGGACATCGAGCAGGAGCTGGAGGCGACCTACTGGGAGAGCCTGGACCAGATGCTCTCGCGGATGGACGTCATCTCGATCAACTGCCCGCACACGCCGGCCACCTACCACCTGCTGTCCGAGCGGCGGCTGAAGCTGCTGCGGCCGCACTGCTACGTCGTCAACACCTCGCGCGGCGAGGTGATCGACGAGAACGCGCTGACCCGCATGCTGTCGAAGGGCGAGCTGGCCGGCGCCGGGCTGGACGTGTTCGAGCACGAGCCGGCGGTGAACCCCAAGCTGATCAAGCTCGACAACGTGGTGCTGCTGCCGCACATGGGCTCGGCCACCATCGAGGGCCGCATCGACATGGGCGAGAAGGTCATCGTCAACATCAAGACCTTCATCGACGGCCACAAGCCGCCCGATCGGGTGTTGGAGGGCTTGGTCTGACGTCCGGCACCGGCATCTCCGTCATCATCCCCGCGTACGAGGCGGCGTCCTGCATCGGCAAGGCGATCGCCAGCGTCCGGCTGGCGGTCGCCTTCGCGGCAGGGACGGAGTGGCCGGTGACGGCCGAGGTCGTCGTCGTGGACGACGCCTCCAGCGACGCCACGGCGGTTCTGGCCGAGGCGTTCGGCACGCCGGACTGCCCGGTGCGCGTCGTGCGGCACGCGACGAACCAGGGTGCGGGGGCGGCGCGCAACACCGGTGCGGACGCGGCGGCGCACGGCATCCTGTGCTTCCTCGACTCCGACGACGTGTATCTGGCGCCGCACCTCGCGGCGGTCGCCGCCGCCTTCGCGCAGCGGCCGGAGATCGACTTCGTCAGCACCCGCTTCCAGACCAGCCGGCCGATCCACCCCAGCTGGATTCCCGGCGTCTCCGCGGCCTCGTCCCTGACGCTGGGCATCCGCAAGGCGGCGCACCAGCGGCTGGGGGGCTTCCCGCCGTTCCGCTTCTACGAGGACGTGGTCTACCGCCGCCTCGCCGACCGCTTCCTGACCGGCTGGTACATCGAGAATGAGACGGTGGTCTACATGTGGCGGCCGGGCAATTCCTTCGACCGCCAGCTCGCGGCGTTCGAGCAGCCGATGACGGCGAGCGGCTCGGGGCCGGCCGAGGGGCCGCCGGCGCACGTGTGGGAGGAGTTCAAGCGGCGGGTGGAGAGGCTTTCGGGGGAACACTTGCCCCCACCCTAACCCTCCCCCGCTTCGCAGGGGAGGGAACTCCGCCGTCAGCCCTGAAAGCCCTCCCCTGCGAAGCGGGGGAGGGTTGGGTGGGGGCAATACCTCACACCGCCGCCCGCGCCTTCTCCAGGTCGATCTTCACCTCCACCACGCCCGGCTCGTCGAGGTTCTCCTTGCGCACGAAGCCGAGCGCCCGGCACATGCCGAGCATGTTGGTGTTCTCGCGCAGCACCTCGCCGTACACCTCCTTGATGCCGCGCGAGCGGGCATAGTCGAGGATCCGGCTCATCAGCAGGAACCCCAGCCCCTGGCCCTTCATGTCCGAGCGCACCATCACCGCGTACTCGGCGCGCACGTTGTCGGGGTCGGCGGTGATGCGCACCACGCCGTACATGATGGTCTTGCCGGTCTCCGGGTCGGGGCCGACGGCGACGAGGCCCATCTCGCGGTCGTAGTCGATCTGCGTCAGCCGCGCCGCCGCCTGGTGCGACAGCCGCTTCAGAGGCGCGAAGAAGCGCAGCCGCAGATCCTCCGGCGTCTGGTTGGCGACCATGTGGTGCACCAGCGGCTCGTCCTCCGGCAGGATCGGGCGGACGAAGAACTGCCGGCCGTCCTTGATCCGGATGTCGCCCTCCAGCGACTTCGGGTACGGCCGGATGGCGAGGCGCTTGGCGCCGGGCAGCTTCGGCACCGCGACGCGGATGGCGGCGTCGAGCGCCAGCACCCCCTCGTGGTCGGCGAGCAGCGGGTTGACGTCCAGCTCGGCGATCTCCGGGAAATCGACGATCAGCTGCGAGATCTTGTTGAGCGTCAGCGCCACCGCGTCGATGTCCACCGCCTTCATCGAGCGGTAGCCCTGCAGCCGCCGCCAGATCCGCGTGCGGCCCATCAGCTCGGTGGCGAGGCGCATGTTCAAGGGCGGCAGCGCCAGCGCGTAGTCCTCCACCACCTCCACCCCGATGCCGCCCTCGCCGAACAGCAGGACGGGGCCGAACAGCTCGTTCTCGGTCATGCCGACGATCAGTTCGTAGGCGTCGGGGCGGACCGCCATCTCCTGCACGGTGAAGCCCTCGATGCGGGCGTCGGGGGCCAGCTCGCGCACCCGGGCCAGCATCGCCTCGGCCTCGGCGCGCACCTCTCCCGCGTCGGTCAGGTGCAGCGCCACGCCGCCGACGTCCGACTTGTGCGAGATGTCCGTCGACAGGATCTTCAGCGCCACCGGGCCGCCGATCGCCTCGGCGCAGCGCGCGGCCTCCTCCGGCGTCTCGGCGCGGCGGGTGTCGACCACCGGGATGTTGTAGGCGGCCAGCACGCGCTTGGCCTCGTACTCGGTCAGCCAGTCGCGCTTCTCGGCGATGGCTCGGGCGATGATCTTGCGCACCGTGATGTCATCCGGCGCGAAGTCGTTCGGCACGGACGGCGGCGTCTCCATCAGCAGCTCCTGGTTCCGCCGGTACTCGACCAGGTGCATGAACGCCTTCACTGCGTGGCTGGGCGTGTCGTAGGTGGGGACGCGGTTGGCGGAGAAGCGCCGGCGCGCCTCGGCGGCCGAGGTGTCGCCCAGCCAGCTGGTCAGCACCGGATGGCGGCGGCCGGTCGTCTTGTGGATCGTCTCGACGACGGACTGCGCCACCGCCGTCGAGTCGGTGGTGGCGTTCGGGCAGTTCAGCACCAGGATGGCGTCGTTGCCGGTGTCGCCCAGCAGCGCCTCCAGCGCGTCGGCGTAGCGTTTGGGCGGCGCGTCGGCGCCGATGCGCAGCGGGTTGCCGCGCGGCGCCGCCGAGGAGCCCAGCGCGGCGTCCAGCTTGGCCTGCGTCTCCTCCGACAGCGCGGCCAGCCGGCCGCCGGCCTTGACCAGGCTGTCGGTGGCCATCACGCCCATGCCGCCGCCGTTGGTCAGGATGACCAGCCGGTCGCCGGAGATCGCCGGCGCGCCGGTGGCCAGCGTGTTCACCGCGTCGAACAGTTCGCCCAGCTCATCGACGCGCAGCAGGCCGGCGCGGCGGAAGGCGGCGTCGTAGACGGCGTCCGACACGGCGAGCGCGCCGGTGTGCGAGCTGGCGGCCTGGATCGCCTCCTCCGAGCGGCCGGCCTTGATGACGATGACCGGCTTCTGGCGGGCGGCCGAGCGGGCGGCCGACATGAACTTGCGCGCGTCGTTGATCGATTCGATGTACAGCAGGATGGCCCGCACCGCGCCGTCGGCGGCCAGATAGTCCAGCAGGTCGCCGAAGTCGACGTCCGCCTTCTCGCCCAGCGAGATCAGGTGCGAGAAGCCGATGCCGCGCGCCGTCGCCCAATCGACGATGGAGGTCACCACCATCGACGACTGCGCCACCAGCGCCACGTCGCCCTTCTTCGGCGACACCGGGCCGAAGCTGGCGTTCAGGCCGCGCCCCGGCACCATGGCGCCCAGGCTGTTGGGGCCGAGCAGGCGGATCAGGTGCGGGCTGGCCGCGTCGTAGACCTTGCGCATCTGCTCCGGCGTGAAGCCGCCGGACAGCACGATGGCCGCCTTGCTGCCCTTCTGGCCGAGCTGCTCCAGGATGCCGGGCACCTGGTCGGCCGGGTTGCAGATCACCGCGAGGTCGGGGGTGATCGGCAGGTCGGCGATGGTCTTGTAGGTCAGCACCCCCTCGACCGCGCGTTCGGTGGGGCTGACCGGCATGATCGGGCCGTCGAAGCCGGCGTGGAACAGGTTGCGCGCCACCAGCGCGCCGATCGTGCCCGCCTTGCGGCTGGCCCCGACCAGCGCGATGGAGGTGGGCTTGAACATGCGGTCGAGGTTGCGAACGGTCATGAACCGGTTCCGATCTGGCGTGGGTGAGCGGGGTGACGATAGCGGCAACAGGGGTGGACCCGATACGATGCCCCCGTAAACGCGACCAAACGCCGCTCATGTTGCGCTGCACACGGATCCTAGCCGTTTTCGCGGCCGGGTGCGACAGTGTGAATCAGTCGCAATCCGTTGCGGAAAGTCTTGCCTCAGCGCAATTGTTGTTCAAGCGGAATGGAAGGATCGCAAAGGATTTTTCGCGGAACGCTTCGTCCATGTCCCTGTTTGCGGCCTGGAGGCCTACAGCAGAAGGGGACCGACGGATGGATCACCATGACTACCTGCGCCACACGCTGGACTGCCTGGAGGAGGCGCAAGCGGCCCTGCATCTCGCCCAGCGCCGGGGGCAGATCGAGCGCAAGGACGAAGCCAAGCTGATCCGCCGTCTCGACACCCTCACCGAGGATCTCAGCCGGGTGCAGGAGACGCATTGAGCGCCGGCGCTCAGCGCCCGGCCAGCTCCGCCCGGTACAGCCCCGCCGTCTCCGCGTCGAAGCAGACGAAGCGCACGTCCGTGACCGTGCCGTCCCGGGAGAGTTCGTCCAGCACCGCCGCCACGGCGATGCGCGTCGCGCGGTCCTTGGGAAAACCGTAGATGCCCGTGCTGATCGCCGGGAAGGCGAGGCTTGCCAGGCCGTGCCGGCGGGCGAGCGCGAAGGCGGTGCGGTAGCAGGACTCCAGCAGGGAATCCTCGTCCGCCGTGCCGCCGCGCCACACCGGGCCGACGGCGTGGATGATCCACGGGGCGGGCAGGCGGTACCCGCGGGTGATCCGGCACGCGCCGGTCGGGCAGCCGCCGATGCGGTCCAGCTCGGCCTGCAACTCGGGGCCGGCCGCGGCGTGGATCGCGCCATCGACGCCGCCGCCGCGCTTCAGGGCGCTGTTGGCGGCGTTGACGACCGCGTCCACGGCGACCCGCGTGATGTCGCCTTCGACGACGCTCACGCGGGCCGCCGCGGGGCTCATCAGACCACGGGGCCCGGCTTGCCCTTGTTCTCGGCGACGGCGCGCTCCAGGCCTTCGGTGACCATGCGCGCGGCCTCCTCGGCGTCGCCCCAGCGGATGATCTTCACCCACTTGCCCTTCTCCAGGTCCTTGTAGTGCTGGAAGAAGTGGGCGATCTGCTCGGTCAGGATCGACGGCAGGTCGGTGTAGTTGGCGACGTCCGAGTAGAACGGGTGCAGCTTGTCCACCGGGACGGCGATCAGCTTCTCGTCCTGGCCGGCCTCGTCCTCCATGATCAGCACGCCGATCGGGCGCGAGCGCAGGACGGCGCCGGGGATCACCGAGTGGCGGCCGATGACGCAGACGTCCACCGGGTCGCCGTCGCCCGACAGCGTGTGCGGGATGAAGCCGTAGTTGCAGGGGTAGTACATCGCCGTGTGCATGAAGCGGTCGACGAAGACGGCGCCCGACTCCTTGTCGACTTCGTACTTGACCGGCTCGCCGCGCAACGGGATCTCGATGACCACGTTCACGTCCCACGGCGGGTTCTTGCCCGCCGGAACCTTGCTCAGATCCATAGATCGGTTCCTTGTTCTTGTCTTGCCCAGGATGCCCGGCCGAAAGGCCTATGCCTCCCGGCGCCCATGGCGGCGGAGTTTAGGCGGATCGCCCGCGGAGTCCAAGGTGAGTCCAAGGCACTTGCGCAAATTTTGCTGCACTGCGACAATTGCGGGGCCATGCGAACAATCCTCGTCGCCCTGATCCTCGCCGCCTCCACCCTTTCGGCCGCGGCGGAGCCGACCCACGGCATCGCTATGCACGGCGACCTCAAGTACCCGGCGGGCTTCAAGCACTACGACTACGTCAACCCCGACGCGCCGCGCGGCGGCGCGCTGCGCCAGGCGGTGGTCGGCACCTTTGACACGCTGAACCCCTACATCGTCAAGGGCATCCCGCCCTCCGGCCTGAGCGCCGTGTACGAGACACTGCTGGCCCGCGCGCAGGACGAGCCGTTCTCGCTCTACGGCCTGCTGGCGGAGAGCGTCGAGGTGCCGGACGACCGCTCCTCGGTGGTGTTCCGCCTGAACCCGAAGGCGCGCTGGCACGACGGCACGCCGGTGACGGCCGACGACGTGCTGTTCTCCTACGAGGTGCAGCGGCAGTACGGCACGCCGAACCGCCGGCTGTTTTACGCCAAGGTGGCGCTGGCCGAGAGGCTGGACGCGCGCACCGTCCGCTTCGCCTTCCTGCGCGAGCCGGACGGCGGCATCGACCGCGAGATGCCCATGCTGATGGGCCTGCTGGGGGTGCAGCAGAAGGCGTGGTGGCAGGGCCGCGTCTTCGACCGCACCACGCTGGACCCGCCGCCGGGCAGCGGCCCGTACCGGATCAGGCAGGTCGAGCCCGGCCGACGCATCGTTTACGAGCGGGTGGCCGACTACTGGGGCCGCGAGCTGCCGGTGCGGCGCGGGCAGAACAACTTCGACACGCTGGTCTTCGACTACTACCGCGACGACACGGTGGCGCTGGAGGCGTTCAAGGCCGGGCAGGCCGACGTGCGGCGCGAGCTGGAACCGGCCAAGTGGGCCACCGGCTACGAGGGGCCGGCGCTGCGCGCGGGGAAGTTCGTGATGGAGGAGCTGCCGACCGGCCGGCCGGAATACGCGCGCGGCTTCATCTTCAACACCCGCCGGCCGCTGTTCCGCGACCGCAAGGTGCGGCAGGCGCTGGGCTACGCGGTGGACTTCGAGTGGGTCAACCGCACCCATTACCACGGCGCGCTGAAGCGGACGGCGAGCTTCTACCCGAACTCGGCGCTGGCGGCGACCGGGCTGCCGGGGCCGGACGAGCTGAAGGTGCTGGCGCCGTTCCGCCCGATCCTGCCGCCGGAGGTCTTCACCACCGCCTTCGCCCTGCCGCCCGGCGACGGCAGCGGCCCGTACGCCAGCCGCGCCAACCAGCGCGAGGCGCTGCGCCTGCTGGCCGAGGCCGGGTGGACGATCCAGCAGGGGAGGCTGCTGAACGGCGCCGGGCGTCCCTTCGTCTTCGAGATCCTGCTGGGCGACCCGGCCGACGAGCGCCCGGCGCTGGAGTTCGCCCGCGGGCTGGAGCGGCTGGGCATCACCGCCAAGGTGCGCACGGTGGACAGCGCGCAGTTCCAGGCGCGGCTGGACGAGTACGACTACGACGTGGTGTCGCGCTGGTGGTCGTCGACGCTGTCGCCGGGGAACGAGCAGGTCTACTACTACGGCTCCAAGGCGGCGGACACGCCGGGCACCCGCAACTACGCCGGCATCAAGGATCCGGCGGTGGATGCGCTGGCCGCCTCCATCGCCTCGGCCCGCACCCGGCCGGAGCTGGAGGCGCGGGTCAAGGCGCTGGACCGGGTGCTGCTGTGGGGCTTCTACATGGTGCCGCTGTTCCACTCCCCCGTCGACCGCATCGCCCACTGGACCGGCGTGCAGCGCCCGCCGCTCACCCCGGTGTACGGCGCGATGACCGAGACGTGGTGGCGGGAGTAGCCCTCACCCCGCCGCGGCGTCGGTGCCCCAGACCACCGCGCGGTTCTTGCCGGCGCGCTTGGCGGCGTAGAGCGCCTCGTCGGCGCGCCGCATGACGCTCGCCAGGTCCTTGCCGTCGGCCGGCCAGCGCGCGATGCCGATGGAACAGCCGACCCGCACGCGGTCGCCGGGCACGGCGATCGGCTCGTTGACGGTGGCGATGATGCGCGCGGCCAGCGCCTCCACGTCGGGAGCGGCGGAATCGCCCGCCGCGCCGACCAGCACCGCGGCGAACTCGTCGCCGCCCAGGCGCGCCACCACGTCGTCGCCGCGGAAGCACGCGGCGAGCCGCACGCCGACCTGCCGCAGCACCGCGTCCCCGGCGTCGTGGCCGAGGCGGTCGTTCACCGGCTTGAAGCCGTCCAGGTCGATGTACAGGAAGGTCAAGGGACTGCCCCCGGCGCCGCCGCGCACCGTGGCGGCCTCCAGGTACTGCTCGAAGAAGCGGCGGTTGGGCAGGGTGGTCAGGCGGTCCTGGTAGGCGATGTCCTCCATGCGCGTCAGCGCCGTGCGCTGGTCGGTCAGGCTCTCCACCAGGTCGTTCAGCGCGGCGGCCAGCGAACGGATCTCGCGGGCGCCGCCCAGCGTCGGGATGCGGTGGCTCCACTCGCCGTCGCGGATGCGCTCGGCCGCCTCGGTGATGCCGCGCAGCGGCCGGGTGATCCGGCGCGCGGCGACCCAACCCAGCGCGCTGAACACCAGCGCCATGACCACGCCGGCCGCCACCGTCTCGCGGGTCTGCGCGTCGGCGGCGGCGAAGGCGACGTCCAGCGGCTGGCGGGCGAGCACCGTCCAGCCCAGCCCCTTGTAGTCCTTCACCCCCTTGCCGAAGGCGTAGCCGGTCAGGGCGGGGCGCCCGCCCGGCCAGGTCTCGACCAGCCAGCCGCTGCCGCGGCCGGCCTGCGCGCGGCGGACCGACTCGAGGTCGAGGCGGGAGCCGATCGTCGCCTTGGGGCCGACCAGGGCGGTCTTGTCGGCGGCGACCACGTGCAGGGTCAGCTCCTCGCGCCCGCGCAGCGCCTCCATCAGCGAGCGCTCGGTGTCCTGCATCCACTCCCAGCTCAGGTGCGCGCCGAGCACGCCGAGCAGGCGGCCGTCGGCGTCGTGCACCGGCGCGGAGATGTCGACGAATTTCATGGCCTCGCCGCTGGGGTTCGGCAGCAGCTTGGCCAGCAGCACGGCGTCGTGCACGTCGCCGATGAACATGCCGTCGCGTGCGTTCAGGTAGACCGGGCGGCGGGAGATGTCCTCGCCCTGCAGGACGCCGCCGGTGGCGGCCAGCACGCGGCCCTTCGGGTCGGTGAAGCCCATCCACGACACGGTGGGAAAGGCCGCCTGGAACTCGTCCAGCAGCCGGCGCATCTCGGCCGGGTTCACCGCCTCGCGCCGGGCGATGAGCTGGGTCAGCACCCCGACCTCGCTGGAGCGCGCCCACATGGAGCGGTCGAGCTTGTCGGCGAGCTGCCCGGCGATTTCGGCCAGGGAGCGGCCGACCTCGTCCTCCAGGCGTTGGCGCGAGCGGAACTCGGTGAGCGCGGCGAGGATCACCGACACGCCGATCACAAGCGCGGCGCAGGTCAGCGCCACCATCGCCCTCAAACCGACCTGACGGCGTTCCATCCGTTCGCTTCCCGACCCGGTCACACGATCCCCGCCGCGGCGAGGCTTCGCATACATACCCAGGCATGGTGAACAGGTGGTTGACGGCGGGAGCCTGCGGTGGATCGGTGACGGGTCCGACTTCTCCTGCACTTTTTGGCCGTCATCCCCGCGAAGGCGGGATCCATAACCGGCACAGCGGGCGCATTGGGACTTATGGATCCCCGCCTTCGCGCATAGGCGCTCAGTTTAGCGTTTGGCGGCCGGTTTCGGCGACCACTCACTGCCCCAAACCGTCATCCCCGCGAAGGCGGGGATCCATACGTTCCACAGCCTCTTGCCTCGGGAGTTATGGATCCCCGCCTTCGCGGGGCTGACGGCCAAAAAATATCTGGACCGATGTCCAGGACACTAATTTAGCGCCTATGCGCCTTCGCGGGGATGACGGGATGGGGAGGTGGTTGAACGGCGAGTACGCGCCGAAAACCCTTGCCTCAGCGCCTATGAGGACAAGCCCGGCCATGACGGAATGAGGCGGTTCACTCTCTCCGGAAACCACCCTACCGCCGGTGCGCCCGGTAGGCCTGGACGATCAGGTCGGCGACCTCGTCCAGGTCGGTGAAGCGGTCGGTGTTGACGATCAGGTCGTACTGCAGGGCGTCGTGGTTGGAGAGCCGGAACGTCTCCTTGAAGAAGCGCTCGCGCGCCGCGTTCACCGTGCGCACCTCCTCCAGCTTCGCCGGGACGGCGGCGGAGTCGCCGCCGGCCAGCCGCAGCGCGCACACGTCCTCCGACCCGACGACGCGCACGCGGAAACGCAGCTGGCCGCGCAGCAGCAGGTGCGCGCCGCGGCCGAGGATCACGCCGCCCTGGAACGCCACGCCGTTGACCACGCGGGTCAGCAGCCGCTGGTACTCGTTCAGCGGGTCGGTCAGGCCCATCAGGCTGGCGTAGAGGAACATCCCGGCCCGCTCCGGCAGCTTCTCGTCGAGCTGGCGCATCAGCTGCGGGTCGCTGGTCGCCTGCTTGACGACGGCCTCCAGGATCTCCTTGTCGTAGGCGCGCACGCCCAGCCGCTCCGCGACCCTGGCGGCGATCTCCTCGCCGCCGGCGCCGTGGTCGCGCGCCAGGGTGACCACCGGCGGCGGGGTGCGCTCCACCGTGCGGGACGCTTGGTAGTCGTCCACGTGCTTGGCGGTGAGCATCGCGTCGAGGATGTCGTAGGCCATGGCCGCCCCCGCGGAGTCCTGAGTGGAACCCCGACTCTGCGCCCGGGGGCGGGGAGGGTCAAGGCCGCGGGTCGCCCCCACCCCAACCCTCCCCGCTGGGCGGGGGAGGGGCGGGGTGGGGGCAAGTGAGGGGCTACAGCCGCGCCAGCTCCACCGCCAGGAAGGCCAGCAGCGCGACGATGGCCCACAGCGCGACCCGGTCGGAGGCGCGGCGGCGGTTCCAGGAATCGAGCAGGTGCCGCGTGGTCGTTGGGTGCAGGCGCAGGCCGGCGTCGGCGATCTGCGCGGCCACCCGCTCGGCGTCGCGGACCAGCATGGGCAGGCGGCGGATGGTGCGCACCGCCGCCTCGCCGGCGTCGAGGATCTGCGCCTCCGGGCCGCGGTTCTCGCGCATCCACTCCTCGATCAGCGGGCGCGCCAGCTCCCACATGTTGACGGCGGGGTTCAGGATGCGCCCGACGCCCTCGGCGGTCAGCATGCTCTTCTGCAGAAGCAGCAGCTGCGGCTGCGTCTCCATCTCGAACTGCTCGGTCACCGCGAACAGCTGGGCCAGCAGCCGGCCGACCGAGATCTCGTTCAGCGGCTTGTCCTGCAACGGCTCGCCGATGGACCGGCAGGCCTGGGTGAACAGCTCGATCGACTGGTGCGCCGGCACGTAGCCGGCCTGGAAATGCACCAGCGCCACCCGGCGGTAGTCGCCGGTCAGGAAGCCGATGAGCATGTCGGCCAGATACGTGCGCGTCGCCCGGTCCAGGCGCCCCATGATGCCGAAATCGACCGCGGCGATGTTGCCGTCCTCGATCACGAACAGGTTGCCGGGGTGCAGGTCGGCGTGGAAGAAGCCGTCGCGGAACACCTGGTTGAAGAAGGAGGCCGAGGCCTTGGCCAGGATCTCGTCGCGGTCGTAGCCGGCGGCGATGATCTTCTCCACCTCGTCCACCTTGAAGCCGACGATGCGCTGCAGCGTCAGCACGCGCTGGGCGGTGCGGTCCCAGTTGACCTTGGGGATGAGGAAGGTCTGGTCGCCGGTGAAGTTGTCGCGCAGCTCGGACGCCGCGGCGGCCTCCATGCGCAGGTCCATCTCCAGACGGGACGTGCGGGCGAAGGTGTCCACCACCTCCACCGGCTTCAGCCGCTTCAGCTTCGGCAGCACGCGCTGGGCCCATTCGGCCAGCCAGAAGAACAGGTCGATGTCGCGCTCGAAGGCGCGCTCGATGCCGGGGCGCAGCACCTTGACCGCCACCGGCTCGCCTTGGGTGGTGACGGCGAAGTGCACCTGCGCGATGGACGCGGCGGCGACCGGCACCTCGTCGAAGCTGGCGAACAGCGCCGCGATGGGCTGCTCCAGCTCGGCCTCGACGATGGCGCGGGCCTGCTTGCCGGGGAAGGGCGGCAGCTTGTCCTGCAGCTCGGCGAGGTCGGTCGCCATGCGCTCGCCCACCACGTCAGAGCGGGTGGACAGCATCTGCCCCAGCTTGATGAAGGTCGGCCCCAGCTCGGCCAGCGCGGCGGCCAGCCGCTGGCCCTCGCGGCCGTGCACGTGCTTCTTCGCGACGATCCGCCACAGGAAGGCGAAGCCGGGCGCGATGTCGGAGAACGCCTCGGGCACGGCGTTGTGGCGCGCCAGCGTGCGCGCGATCACCAGCAGGCGCAGCAGGTTGCGGATCAGCCGGAACAACGTCTAGACCCGCCAGCCGGAATGGATGGCGGCGATGCCGCCCGACAGGTTGCGCACCCGCACCGACGCGAAGCCGGCGGCCTCGATCCGCTTGGCCAGCGACGCCTGGTCGGGGAAGCGGCGGATGCTCTCGACGAGGTACTGGTAAGACTCGGCGTCGCCCGCCACCAGCCGGCCCAGCTTGGGCAGCAGCTGGAAGGAGTAGACGTCGTAGATCTCCTTCAGCACCGGCAGCACCACGGTGCTGAACTCCAGCACGAAGAACTTGCCGCCGGGCTTCAGCACGCGGTGCGCCTCGGCGATGGCCTGGTCGATGTGGGTGACGTTCCGCAGGCCGAAGGCGATGGTGTAGCTGTCCACCGAGCGCGGGGCGACCGGCAGCTTCATGGCGTCGCCGACCACCCAGCTCAGGCCCCCCAGCAGCCCGCGGTCGACCGAGCGGTCGCGCCCGACGCGCAGCATCGCCTCGGTGATGTCGCAGACCACCACGCGCCCGCCGCCGCGCTCCAGGAAGCGGAAGGCGATGTCGCCGGTGCCGCCGGCCACGTCCAGCAGGGTCTGGTGCGGCTTCGGATCGACCAGGGAGATGAGCGTGTCCTTCCACAGCCGGTGGATGCCGCCCGACATCAGGTCGTTCATCAGGTCGTACTTGCCCGCCACGCTGTCGAAGACGGCGCGCACGAGGCCGGACTTGGCGTCCGGGTCGACGGGGCGGAAGCCGAACCACTGGCCTTCCTGGCCGGCGCTGGGCTTGGAGTCGGGGGGAGTGGTCTCGCTCATGGCGCGCAACATAGCGCGCGGCTCTGGCTTCCGCCAGCGGGGGCGTGGCGGTGCGGCGCGGTGTGCGGCTATTGGGGGCGCCGCACACCGGCCG